>CAMBLS010000122.1 GCA_945868485.1 uncultured Lachnospiraceae bacterium
GAGCTGTTGATATAATGCTTGAAAAACTTTTTCTTCATATCCCGCCTGATAAGGTGGATCCATAAAAATAATGTCAACTTCTTTTTCATGAATCATGGACAGAGCACTGAAAACTTCCTGTTTCAGCAGTGTAGCACTATCTGTAAACTTTGTAAAGCTTAGATTATCCTGAATACATGAGATTGCCTCCCTGCTATTTTCAACAAAATATGCATGGCTTGCTCCTCTGCTTAGTGCCTCTATCCCTATTCCACCGCTCCCTGCAAACAAATCCACAAAAATGCAATTCGGTATCTCCTGTTGAATCATATTAAACAGAGTCTCTTTAATTCTATCAGTAGTTGGTCTTGTATTTAATCCTTCAGGTGTTTTTAATTTAAGACTTCGGGCTCTGCCCGCTATTACGCGCATTTTTATTTTCCTTTCCCTGTTATATTTTGTTCAAACTCTGATCTTCGTCCCTTTTCCATCTCTTTTAGCTGCCTTCAGCTTGTGAAGATCCAGGCTCTTATCCCTATACTCAACAGTATTTTCTACCCCACTGCACAGATAATAAACATTTTCTATATGATCTGTACCGGTAAGTTTCATTCCTCGTACACCAATGGCATTTTTTTTCTTCTCAGGAATTTCCTCCACACCAAATTTAAGGAAATACCCATCCTTGCTTTGAAGAACAATCTGTTTTTGTTCATTTAAAACAGCAACACTCACCACTTCATCATCGTCTGCCAGCTTCGTTGCCGCTACCGTTCTTTTTGCCACATCGAATTCTCCGCCGTCAACCACCTTCATCATTGCCTGCTTTGTCACAAAAATCAAACGATATAGATTTAAACTGGTCTGACTTGCAGCTGCGATTACGATTTCCTTTTCTCCATTAAAATTGCTAATATTATCAATAGGAACACCTTTATCTCTGAATTTTCCAAATGGGATATCCATTACTTTTACAGTATGAAGTTGTCCCGTATTGGTAAATAAGCAGATTTTTCCTGTGTTTTTACAAGAAAAAATGTATTTATTTTCATTGTCAGCAGCTTCCTTATTTCTTTCATAGGTTGCAATGTCAATACATCTTGCATATCCAAATCGATCCATAAGGAACATTACTTCCATCTCTTCTATTTTTTTCTCTACATAAACAGCTTCTGCGACATTTTCAATTACAGTTTTTCTGGGAACAGAATAATTCCTGCGGATTTCTTCCAGCTCATTAATGATAACCTGCGCCATGGAGGCTCTTCGGTCAAGAATATCCTCATACCGATAGATATTCGCCATGGTTTCTTCATGCTCATTAATCAATGCCTCAAGTTCAAGGCCAATCAATTTATACAAGCGCATTTCAAGTATGGCATTCGCCTGCTTATCTGTAAAACGTAGCTGCGCAGCCATGATTTTTGATTCTTTGGAGCGAAACTTAATTCCCTCAACCTTTCCCTCTACTAAACAGGCTTTTGCCATTGCCCTGTCCTTAGAGCCTCGAAGAATTTCAATAATAAGGTCAATCACATTGCAAGCCTTAATAAGACCTTCCTGAATTTCTTTCTTTTCCCGTTCTTTTGCAAGCAGTGTCGTGTATTTTCTTGTTGCCACCTGAAATTGGAAGTCCACATTGTGTTTGATAATCTGTTTAAGACTCATAATTTCAGGTCTTCCATCTGCAATGGCAAGCATATTGACGCCGAAGGTATCCTCCAGACGTGTTTTTTTGTAAAGCATATTTACAAAATTATCTACATCTGCATCCTTCCTCAGTTCGATTACAATACGAATTCCCTCTTTGGAAGACTGATTAGAAATATCTACAATGTCCTGAGTCTTTTTAGATTCAGAAAGAGCAGCAACATCCATAAGGAACTTTGAAATGTTTGCACCAATCATCGGATACGGGATTTCACTAATCACCACATTGGTCTTTCCGGCTTTTCCTTTTTCTATATCTACCTTGCCACGAACTTTAATTTTTCCTGTACCTGTTTCATAGATTTCTTTCAGTTCATCCTTATTGGTCACAATTCCACCGGTAGGGAAATCAGGTCCTTTGATATATTTCATTAACCCCTCTGTGGTTATGGTTTCATCCAGCATAAAAGCCTTCACAGCATCCACTACCTCACCGAGATTATGAGGGGGGATACTGGTTGCCATACCAACTGCAATTCCCTCTGATCCATTTACCAGAAGATTAGGGAATTTGGCAGGAAGAACTGTCGGTTCCTTTTCCGTTTCATCAAAGTTAGGAAAGAAGTCTACTACATCCTTATCAAGATCTGATAAGAATGCCTCTTGAGTAATCCTCTGCAGCCTAGCTTCCGTATATCGCATGGCAGCGGCGCCATCACCCTCAATATTGCCAAAATTTCCATGTCCGTCTACCAGCGGAAGCCCTTTCTTAAATTCCTGAGTCATTACTACAAGCGCTTCATAAATGGAACTATCTCCATGAGGATGATATTTACCCATGGTGTCACCGACAATACGTGCGCTCTTCCTATATGGTTTATCATACTTGATTCCCAGCTCGTGCATATCATAAAGAACTCTTCTCTGGACTGGTTTTAAACCATCCCTTGCATCCGGCAGAGCTCTTGCTATGATAACACTCATTGCGTAATCTATGTAGGATTTCTGCATAACCTCAGAATACTCAGTTTTAATAATCTTTTCTTCCATGTTTTTAATGCCTTTCCATCATTCTTGCAGGAGGATTGTCATACATCCAGTTCTGCATCCCTTGCATGCTCATAAATAAATGCCTTTCTGGGAGGTACTTCCGTACCCATCAGCATTTCCGTTACCTCAGATGCCATACGGGCATCTTCAATTTCAACCTGCTTTAAAATTCTTGTTTCCGGGTTCAAAGTGGTATCCCAAAGCTGCGTTGCATCCATTTCACCAAGCCCCTTATATCTCTGCAGGGTAAAAGGACCTTTGTGACGCTTTCGGTATTGTTCAAGTGCCTTGTCATCATACAAATACTCTTCTTCACCTTTACTGGGCATTGCCTTGTACAAAGGGGGCATGGCAATATAGACATGTCCTTCATAAATCAGCTCCGGCATAAAACGATAGAATAATGTCAGTAATAATGTAGAAATGTGTGCACCATCCACATCCGCATCTGCCATAATGATAATCTTATTATAGCGCAGCTTTGAAATGTCAAAGTCATTGCCATATCCTTCGGAGAAACCACATCCAAAGGCATTGATCATGGTTTTAATTTCCGCATTAGCAAGTACCTTATCAATACTTGCCTTCTCCACATTCAAAATCTTACCTCGGATTGGAAGAATTGCCTGATAAGCACGATTTCTGGCTGTCTTGGCACTTCCACCTGCAGAATCACCTTCCACAATAAATATTTCGCATTTAGAGGCATCTCTGGACTCACAGTTTGCCAGCTTGCCGTTAGAGTCAAAGGAAAACTTCTGCTTAGTCAGCATATTCGTTTTGGCTTTTTCCTCTGTCTTCCTGATTTTGGCTGCTTTTTCCGCACAACCAATGATGTTCTTCAGTGTTTCAAGATTTCTGTCAAAATAACGTACCAGTTCATCCCCTGTAACTTTGGAAACTATCTTGGCAGCATCCTGATTGTCTAACTTGGTTTTAGTCTGACCCTCAAATCTTGGATCAGGATGCTTAATAGAGATTACCGCCGTCATACCATTTCTGACGTCCGCACCGGTAAAATTTGCATCTTTATCCTTTAGAATATTCAATTCCCTAGCATAAGTATTAATGATATTGGTAAAAGCAGTCTTGAATCCGGTAAGATGCGTTCCACCTTCAGCATTGTAAATATTGTTGCAAAACCCTAATACATTTTCATGGAATTCATTGATATACTGAAACGCACCTTCTACTGATATTCCTTCACTTTCTCCCTTAAAATAAATTACATCGCAAACCGCTTCTGTAGATTTATTCATATCCTTAATAAAACCAATAATCCCATCCGGCTCATGATATTCAATATGCTCCGGCTCCTCTTTTCTTTTATCCTCAAAAATGATTGTAAGCTGTGGATTTAAGTAAGCAGTTTCATGCATTCTACTTTTGATTTCATCTTCCTTGAATCGAGTCTTATCAAAAATAGTGTCATCGGGAAGAAAATTAACCTTAGTTCCTGTTCCTCTGGTCTTTCCCACTATCGGTAAGAGCCCATTTACCAATTCAACGATAGGATTTCCTCTTTCGTATTTGTCTTCATAAATACATCCACCATTTTTGACCCGAACAGTCAAACGCGTTGAAAGAGCATTTACAACTGAAGAACCCACGCCGTGCAATCCTCCGCTGGTCTTATATGCAGAATCATCAAATTTTCCACCGGCATGTAGCGTGGTAAAGACCAGTCTTTCGGCGCTGATTCCTTTTTCATGCATTCCTACAGGAATACCACGACCATTATCCTCTACGGTCGCAGAGCCATCTGCCTCAAGAGTCACAAAAATCTTATCACAATATCCGGCAAGGTGTTCATCCACCGCGTTGTCTACAATTTCATAAATTAAGTGGTTAAGACCTTTAGTAGATACACTGCCAATATACATACCCGGTCTTCTTCTGACTGCTTCCAACCCTTCTAGGACTGTAATACTGGATGCATCATAAACTGCCTCTTTTGCCATTTGAACAAACCTCTTTCTTTATATTCCCCAATTATTATTTCAGTTTTTTACAACAGGCAACTGCAAGCGCGCCAGGTCCGATGTGACATGCAACGCTTAATGATAAGGGATTGGACACAATTTCAAAGCTCGGAAATTCCTTTCTGAGTTCCTCAACAAACTGCTTCATCGCAGCATCATCCTTAGTATAAGCAACCTCAAGCCAGATATTATCAGCCGTAGCACCACCGAATCTGTTTTCCATATCATTTCTGATTGCATTAATCATAATGGCCTTTCCCTGACCGGTAGTTCGTGCTTTTGCAAAAGCATCCAGCTTATCTCCCTGAATTTGTAACACCGGCTTTAACTTGAGAATTGTTCCGATTGCAGCA
The DNA here is from genome assembly GCA_945868485.1 of uncultured Lachnospiraceae bacterium. Taxonomy (GTDB): domain Bacteria; phylum Bacillota; class Clostridia; order Lachnospirales; family Lachnospiraceae; genus Suilimivivens. The sequence continues at coordinate 5,015 of CAMBLS010000122.1, forward strand.
GCCGCCGGTGTAATTCTTCCACCCTTTTTTAAATAATAGAGCGTATCCAGCATAATATAAATGCTGGAATTAAATTTATCATTCTCAAGAATCTCTTTTATTTCTTCTGCCCCTAAACCTCGTTCTACCAGCATTTTGGCATCCAATGCCGACTGTCTCTGGGTAACAGAAATTCTCTGGTTATTTACAACCTGAACCTTGCCGTCAAAGTCCTCCGAAAGCATGATTGCACTCTGACAGGAGCCGGACAATCCGCTGCTCATTGGAATATATACAATTTCATCATATTCCTGTAAAAGTTCCTTCCAAAAATTCATTACAGACTCAGGAGACGGTTGGCTGGTTATCACATTTGCGCCACCTTCTAATCTTTCATAAAATTCTTCCTGGGTCAAAGTAATATCTTCAAAGAAAGTTTCTTCATTAATCATAAAGGGCATAGGAAGCACTGCAATCCCAAGCTCTTTCGCCTCTTTTTGTGTGATACCGCTGTTTGAATCTGTTGCCACTGCAATTCTTCTGCTCAAAAAATCCACCGTTCCTTTCCAATTTTTATCTAATAATTCACCATTTTATATCAACACAATATCTTGTATATTTCAAAGAAAAATGCACAAGTATATCTTACTGTCAGATTGTTCTAAAGTCAATAAAATTTCCAGCATTTTCATTCAAATAACGTTTAAGCGGAGCATATCTTTCCGTTTTCAATTCCCTGTCTTCATAAAGAAGCTTGTCTACAGTAATACTTACTTTTTTAAGCAACTCAGCGTCCTGATAAATATCTGCAACATGAAATTCCATAGCTCCGCTTTGCCTGATTCCGAACAAATCACCCGGTCCTCTCATTTTCAAATCTTCCTCTGCAATGTAGAATCCATCATTGGATCTGTTTAATATGCCTAACCGTTCCATAGATTTATCATTATCTGATCCGTTAATAAAAATGCAGTACGATTGTTCTTTTCCTCTCCCAATCCGACCTCTTAGCTGGTGAAGCTGAGCAAGACCAAATCTCTCTGCATTTTCTACCATCATTACCGTTGCATTTGGAACGTTGATTCCTACTTCAATTACCGTAGTAGAAACTAGCACATGGATGTCCCCTGATACAAAAGCATCCATAATTCGCTTTTTTTCTGCAGGCTTCATTTTTCCGTGTAAAATTTCCACATGTACATCATCAGGCAGATCATTTTTTAGTCGGCTCCCATAATCCGTTACATTTTCAATGCCATCGGTTCCTTCTTCGCCTGCCTCTACCATGGGACAAATTACATATATCTGATGCCCCATCCTCACTTCTTTTGTAATGAATTGATATGCTTTTTTTCTGTAGGAGGTTCCAACCACACAATTTTTGACAGGAAGCCTGTCTGCCGGAAGCTCATCCACCATGGATAAATGTAAATCACCATATAATATGATTGCCAGTGTTCTTGGAATGGGAGTCGCACTCATTACAAGTACATGTGCCTGTCCTCCCTTTTGGCTTAAAAGCTCCCGTTGCCTTACTCCAAAACGATGCTGCTCATCAGTGATTACCAATGCAAGATTTCGAAAGCTTACCTTTTCCTGAATCAGTGCATGTGTTCCTATGATAACATTCACCTCTCCTGTTTCAATTTGGTGATATATTTCTTTTTTTGAGGCTCCACTTACAGAACCGGTTAAAAGTACAGGTTTAAAAGGAAGTCCATACTGCTTCGTCATACTGCTTAACTGTTCAAAGTGCTGAGTAGCCAAAATCTCTGTGGGAGCCATTAACGCTCCCTGATATCCGTTGCTTACAGTCTGCAATAATGCTAAAAATGCAAGAATGGTTTTGCCCGATCCAACATCCCCCTGTACAAGCCGGTTCATACATTTTCCACTTTCGAGGTCACGTTCTATCTCTCCCCATACCCTCATTTGGGCTTTTGTTAATCGATAGGGAAGGGCATCCAAAAAACGTCTCGTCCATGCAGTTTCAATCATCGGATAATCCGTATTTAAAACCTTATTATATTCTTTCATTTTGCGAATTGATAAAAGAAATAAAAAAAATTCATCAAACACCAGCCTTCTTCTTGCTTCTGTAAGGCTGTCCCAGTCCTTTGGAAAATGAATCTGACGCATGGCAAAATTACGGGAAACCAGATGATATTCCTCTCTAATGTCCTGTGGCAAATATTCTTTTTCATCGTAGCCCTTAATTGCCTGTTCCACAGCTTTCATTACCATTCGATTGGAAAGTCCCGCTGTCAGACCATAACAGGGCCAAAGCTGCCCCATCATTTCCTGATATTCGTTCCATGTAAAGATTTTTGGCTGATCCATATGGTATCTTCCGTTCTCATTCTTAACTTTTCCTCTGAATAAATAAGAACTGCCTGCAACTAACTTGCTTTTCAGATAAGGCGTATTAAAGTATGTCATGCTTATTGCATCTATGCCATCACTGCCAATCCCCGTACCTA
>CAMBLS010000123.1 GCA_945868485.1 uncultured Lachnospiraceae bacterium
TTCTAGGGATTTTTTTCCTCTTCAGGAACTACTAAAGAAATCTGCCCATCATATTCCTGAGAAAGTATATTATCAAATCCGGATGGCTTGTGAAAGCTTCTGATTACACCAGTATTACTGATTGACGGGTCCGGGCTTGCTGCCTTTAAAGGTGTCTCCTGTTTTGGCATTGTCATTTGAACCTCTGTGGAAACTTCCTCTGGTACGACTGAAACCTCACTGCTTACTGGCGTAAATGGAGATACATCTCCATTTTTTTCTTCAAGCTCTGAAACCACATCCTGAATGTTTACTTCTTCAGTATTTCCAAAAAAGACTTCCTCCGAATTTTGATCAGAATCTGCAATCAGCCTTATTTCATCAGTATCCTGATTTAAAACTATATTCTTCTCCTCTTCTGACTGAGGATTGTCATTTTCTACCTTAACAGGTTCATAAACCTGCGTTAAATCTCTTTCATCGTCTTGCTCTACAGGGATTTCCTGAGCCTTGTTTTGATCCAGAAATTCTTTCATGCTTTCAGCCAGTTCTTTTTGCAGATTAATCGTATTATACTGACTAACATCTACTGGTTTTATCTGTATATCAATATCTTCCCTGGTAGGCATTTCCTTCGTAGTATCAGTAAGAACATTTTCCTGAAGACTGAATTCATTATCTTCTTCCTCTTCGGTTTCCTTACCTGCTTCCTCCTGAATTGCCTGCTGATCTGCCGCATAATCAGATTGAATATATCCCCCTGTCTGCTTCATCTGTTCATATTTAATCTGCTGCTCCTCACTTAGAGGCTCATGGAGCATCTTAAGTTCCAGAGCTTTTAAGACATATCTGCCTTCTCCAAACCAGAGCACCATCTCATCACATTCTTCCACGCATTTGGAAGCAAGTCCAACTCTATGATAAAGATATGCCAGCTCATATGCCCATTTCTCACGGTAATCCCGCTTCTTAAGCTCTTCTAAAACTTCGATTCTTTCTTCTAAGCTTACTTCCTGCGCTTCGTATAGTTTATATTGAAGAACATATCTTCCACTATCCTTAGGTGCAAGCTGTACAAACTCCTTATAATATTCAAGTGCCTGCACATATTCGCCTAACTTAATTGATAGCTCGCATAGAGAATAGACAATCAGTCGTCCACCTGAATGTCTTTCATAAGCCAAAAGCAGAATATCCCTACTATCCTCATATCTCCTGTTAATTTTATACAGGTCACTGATTGTACAAAGCATCATCACACTTTTTACTCTGCGCCAGTCTATAGTATCCGCTATTTTAACTGCTTCTGCATATTCTCCCTCTGAAATCAGAGATTTAATTTCGTCCGCACGTACTTTGTATTCATACTTATCCAAGGTACTCACCTCATACATTTCTTTGCCACAGGGCATAATCATCCTATTTTCATTTTTTAAGTTTACCATATGCCTTTTCGTATGTCAAAATAATATGTGATAAATCCTCAAGATATGGCGATTAAATGGATTTATTATCCATAGATGTTGTATTTATGATTACAACATATTACTTAAATGGGCAAATTGCTCCAGCGTAAGCGCTTCTCCCCTGATGGTCGCGCTAAGTCCCATTTGATCCAAAACATCGCAGACCTCCTGCCTGCTTACATGAATGGATTTTCCCTCTTTATCCACATAAGAAAGTCCATTGGTAAGAGCATTGGCCAATGTTTTTCTTCTCTGGTTAAAGGCGGCACGAATAATGGCAAACAATTTTTTTTCATCCTGTGCTTTAACAGGCGGTTCTTCAAATCTAGTAAGACGTATGACAGCACTTCCTACGTTAGGTCTTGGCATAAAACAGGCAGGCGGTACGTTTACCACAATTTCTGGCTTTGCATAATACTGCACAGCAAGGCTGAGTGCACCGTAATCTTTGGTACCCGGTCCTACCTGCATCCGGTCTGCCACTTCCTTCTGAACCATGATTGTAATGCTAGATAAGGGCACATGACTTTCAAACAGTCCCATAATGATAGGTGTTGTAATATAGTAAGGTAAATTTGCCACTACCTTGATGGGTCTGCCTCCATTCTTTTCTTCTGCCAATTTATTGATATCTACTTTTAAAATGTCTTCATTAATAATGGTCACATTATCATATTCCGAAAGAGTCTCTTTCAGAATAGGAATTAAATTTTTATCAATTTCAACAGCAACCACCTCTCTGGCATGTTCTGCCAGATATTGAGTCATCGTTCCAATACCGGGACCAATCTCTATTACACAGTCATCTTTTGTAACCTCAGCGGAATCTACAATCTTTTCCAGAATATTGGCATCTATCAGAAAATTCTGTCCAAACTTTTTTTGAAAATTAAACCCATATTTTTTTATAACCTCTGTTGTTGCCGTCGGCGTCGCCAAATATGCCATGCTAACTTCTCTCCTTCTGATCTATCCTGTAAAATTCCCTTGCATTTTCCATGGTACACATCAATACCTCTTCCTTTTTAAGTCCTTTTATTTCAGAAAGCTTCTGCGCCACAAAATCAATATAGTCAGATTGATTTCTCTTTCCTCGGTAAGGCTCCGGTGCAAGATAGGGGCAGTCTGTTTCCAATAAAATCCTTTCTATGGGTATATATTCCACTGCTTCAATCAGCTTTCTGGCATTCTTGAAGGTAAGCACACCGCCAATTCCAAAATAATAATCCATATTCAGATATTCTCTGGCAATTTCCTTGGTGTAGGAAAAGCAATGAATTACTCCCCCATGCAGCTCCTTCTGCCATCCCTTTAAAATATCAAGAGTATCTTTCGCAGCATCTCTTGAATGTATAACGATGGGGAGCTTTACTTCACTGGCAAGTGATAACTGCCTTTCAAACCATTTCTTCTGAATAGACTGATCCGGTTCGGGCCAGTAATAATCAAGTCCAATTTCACCGATAGCAACCACCTTTTTGTTTGAAACCTGCTCTTTAAGCCACTGCATGTCCTGTTCACACAGTCCCTCTGTCTCTGACGGATGTACGCCAATTGCTGCATAAATGAAGGAATATTTTTTTGCAAGTTCCAACGCTTTTTTCGTAGAATCCATACTGGCACCTACATTTACAATGAAATCTACTCCATTATTTTTTATACTTTTTAACAATTTGTCTCTGTCTTCATTAAAGACTTCATCATCATAATGTGCATGGGTATCAAAAATCATTTTTTATTTTTCATTCCTTCTAAAAATTTTTTTAAAAAAAAGCTTGCAAACTAAGTGACATTATACTATAATAACTCTTGCGTTGTAAATGAAACGTTAGATAAATAGGTTTGCACCGCTAGCTCAGTTGGTAGAGCACCTGACTCTTAATCAGGGTGTCCAGGGTTCGAGCCCCTGGCGGTGCACTTATGAGTACCATTTTTGAGGACATAAGAGCCTTGGGGATGGTGCTTTTTTTGTTCTCTTAAAACACAATCCCTAACAATTCTATCAAAATTCCAAATGTTACACCTACTATATAAAGCAACACTGTAATCTTCAAATTTTCCTTTATGTTATCATTCACTCTATACAAGACCAAAAGACCAACTCCTGATCCAGACAATAACCCTGCTATCATAGCACCTGCTCCCAGTACACCCTCCAAATAAAGCTGAGTCAATACCACAGATGAGGCACAGTTTGGAATCAGTCCTACCAGAGCAGAAAACAGCGGTCCTAAGACAGGCTTACTTGAAATCAATGCTGCAAGCTGATTTTCCCCTACAAAACCAATTACTAAATTAAGTAAAAAAGAAATAATGAGAATAAATACAAAAATCTGTAATGTATGGCTTAATGCAGATTTAAAGATTTTTCCTTCTCCACAATGACAATGCTCATGATCACACAGATGTTCAATACGAAATTCTTCTTTTTCAATTCCACTTTTTCGACGAATTACAAGATCTAAAAGAAATCCTATTGCCATGCCAATTAAGGCTTTCACTGCAAGGATTCGAATAATAGTAACAGGATTCGCCTGTTCGGATATTAAAATTGGGAGCATCTCGTCTGACGTAGATAAAAATACTGCTGCCAGCGTTCCCACGGTAATAATGCGCCCTGCATACAGATTAGAAGCTGCCGCAGAAAATCCACATTGAGGAACAACTCCCAGGATACTGCCTAAAATAGGACCCCATTTTCCTGAGTTTTTCATAATCTGTTGTGTTTTACTACTAGTCTTATGTTCTATATATTCCATTACCAGGTAAGTAATAAATAGGAATGGAAGCAGTTTTATCCCATCGAGTAAGGTGTCCATTACCACATCTGCTATCATTTTTATACTCCTTTTTAATCAGACATACGCACAGTATATCATTACCTTAGACGTGGATTCAACTGATTTTTATTCCAACCTTATTTTTTGGCATTAATAACAAGCAGCTTCACTATTTATATTGCAAAAACCATTTTTAACTTAGTATAATAATGTTAAAATAATTGATATTTTTTCGATAATCTTAGATTTAAAATATCATAGAGAAACGAATTTAAACACAAAAGGGAGGTTCAAATAACTAATGAAAATAATTCGAAAGTTTCAATGCTTATCAGTTTTCTTATCATGTTTGTTTCTTTTCACTGCCTGTGGAAGTGAAAATATTGATGATTTCTGTCGTTGCAATTGTGATAGTATGTATAGTTATTGCAGTAATTATTTCCGTTTCAATAACAAAGTCATTAAATAAAGGAATTGATGCTGTTCATAAAGTAGCGGAAGGCGAATTAGGCAATCCTATTGATAAAAAAATATTAGATAGAAAAGATGAGATTGGCGACTTGGCAAATTCGATAGATACATTGCAAAAAGCGCTCCAGCACATCATAAGTAAAATTGCACAAAGTACCGATAAACTTACATTTGCGGCAAATGAGCTCGGTATAACGGCAAATAAAACTAATTCTACTATGAAGCAAGTTGAAAACACAGTTAGTTCCATTACAGGCAATATCACAGAGCAAGCTAAAAGCACCAAAAGTACAACGGAAAATATTATGCTTATGGGAGCACAGATTGGTGTAACTTCAAGCGAGGTAGATTTACTTAATCAGAATGCAGACATGATGAGGAAATCCAGTGAGCAGGCAACAACTACCATACATCAGTTACGGCAGATTAATGAAGAAGTTGAAAAATCTATAGAAACAATTACCAGACAAATAAATTTAACCAACGACTCTGCACAAAAAATTCGTTCTGCAACAGAAATTATAACTTCTATTGCAGAAGAAACAAATCTTCTTAGCTTGAATGCAAGTATAGAGGCTGCCAGAGCCGGGGAAAGTGGTCGTGGATTTGCTGTTGTCGCTGCACAAATTCAAAAATTGGCAGAACAATCAAATGAATCAAGTCATACAATTGATGTAATTACCAATGATTTGATAAAGAACTCTGGTGAAGCGGTAGACATTATGAGCAGGGTACATGAAATTATTAACAATCAAAGTCAGAATATGATTGAAACCGAAAGAATCGTTTCAGAAGTAATGGATGGAATTGGCACTTCAGTAGAAAAGATTGAGCAAATTGAGTCCACTACAGTTCAATTAGAAAGTTCACGAAACAAAATTATTCAAGCAGTAGAAGGTTTATCTGAAATAGCAGAGCAAAATGCAACCAATACAGAAGAAACCTATGCACAGACAATTGAGGTTTCAAACACTTTTGAACAGATTGAAGATAGTGCTTTACAGTTAAAGACAATTGCAGATGACCTGTCAAATACAATGAAATATTTCCATTTATAAAATAGATAATTTTTCAGTAAGCTCTAATCAAAAAGGAATAGCGAGTTGCTATTCCTTTTCCTATATCATCTTATATCAACTATAACACAGAAAAGAACTATCTTCCATAAAAAAACAGGAGTATTCCATAGATAAACGGCTGATGCAATATATATATAATCAAAGAATGTCGACCCAAAAAAGAAAGAGGCTTCCACCCTTTTATAAAATACCGATCCAGAACTTTTTCATCTTTTTCTTCCACCAGAAAGCGGTAACTAAAATATCCCGTAAAAAATAGAAATACCCAAGGTATCATTGAAAAATAGTCAGTTGAATAGAAACCGGCTTTCGTAAAACCCAAAAAAGTCATTAAATCTCCCCGGTACAAGAATTCCGGCAATTTACAGATATTGAGACTTTCAAATCCAAGGTATCCTTTATTTACATTGCGGGTAAGCAAAAATAATAATGCACTGATGGCAAATCCCCATCCTGCAGACATTTTTTGAAAGACCACATGTAATGGAATCATAAGTAGCATGCAACATCCAATCAATGTAAGTACGCCAAAAACAACCCGGTTTTCAGGCATAAATATGATTGTAACCAATGACACCAATCCACCTGCAAGAAAAACTGTCAATCCTCTCTTTAAATGATTCTTTCCCATAGGCCAGCAAAAACCTGATAACAAAATAAAGACCCAACAAATGCTCTGCTGCCAGACATAAGCACCGGGGCTTCGGTACCATTCCCACTTAGTTCCAAACAGATATACCAGATCCCAGCAGGTATGGAAAAGAATCATACTTACAAGCATCAGTCCTCTGATACTGTCCAGAAAACTGTATCGGTATTTTTTTTCTTTCTCAATATCTGTTTTCATGTATTTTATCCAATCTTACAATGCTTTTTCCAATTTTTGCTATGTTTTCAACTTTATCATAAATATTCCGGTTTTCCAATATTTCAGGCAAAAAATTCTTCCAGCAGATATTCCAATTCTTCCTGACATTCTCTGGTACCCGGATTTTCTGTTGTCCTATTTTTTTCTTTCACGACGGTTTTTTCTGAAAAATTCTCCGATAAAAGTTCTTTTGCATATTTTTCTCTCTTTTTGATGCCCTCTTCCAACGCATTTTCTTTTTCTGTCTCTAGTCTCGGCACAAAGTGATTTTCCAGATAATCTATTAGATTTGTTTTCAAAATTTTTCTTTTTTCCTGTACATCGATGATACCAGAAACTGAAAAATACAGATATAAACCCAGAATACTAATCAGATAATAGGGTATAATCTGAAATAAAGTATTTCCTGCCGCTAATGACAAACAGACCGATATCCCTGTTATCAGTACGGAAAGCATCATCATTTGTCCTGCTATATAGGGGAGCCTGGCCAGATGTATTTTTGAAATACAAATTTTTTGTAAAAACTTGTCCACAAAAACATCTGTATTTACCATCTTTCCATTTAGTTTGTAATAATTTGCATATTTTTGTTTACACTGTTTTAACAACTTATTTTCTGTAGCGGACATATTATCTGATTCAGAAATCATGTTTTGATAGATTAATCCGGAGACAATCTGGCATAAAATGCTGGATAACAGAAAAAAAGAAATTAATCCCGTAAGTAATC
>CAMBLS010000124.1 GCA_945868485.1 uncultured Lachnospiraceae bacterium
TGAACAGACTCGTTGGCAGTGGTCTTACCGCAGCCGGACTGGATACAAGCGGCAGAGTAGGTGGAAGTATACAGTTTTTTATCTACGATACAATCAAAATTATGCTGTTGCTTGGCTTCCTGATTTTGATTATTTCCTATATTCAAAGTTATTTTCCACCGGAGAGAACCAAGAAAATATTAGGGAGATTTAAGGGAATATGGGCGAATATCATGGCTGCCCTTCTTGGAACGGTAACTCCCTTCTGTTCCTGTTCATCCATACCATTATTCATTGGTTTTACCAGTGCAGGACTTCCATTGGGGGTCACCTTTTCATTTCTAATCTCTTCTCCAATGGTGGATTTAGGTTCACTTGTACTTCTTATGAGTATCTTTGGATGGAAAGTAGCAATTGTGTATGTGGTTGTCGGTCTTGTGATTGCGGTTGCAGGCGGAACTTTAATTGAAAAGATGCACTTGGAAGATCAGGTAGAGGAGTTTATTCGGAATGGTAAAGCTATAGATGTTCCCCAGGAAGAGCTTACTAAAAAAGATCGTCTGAAATATGCGTGGGAACAAGTTGTTTCGACTGCAAAAAAAGTAGCGACCTATGTACTTGTTGGTGTTGGCATAGGCGCATTTATTCATAATTGGATACCGGAGGATTTGATTGTAAAGGTATTAGGTACAGGTAATCCATTTGGTGTGATTATTGCCACGATTGCCGGAGTACCGATGTATGCAGATATATTTGGATGTATTCCAATTGCGGAAGCTCTGCTTGCGAAAGGTGCAAGATTAGGTGTTGTACTTTCTTTTATGATGGGGGTTACCACACTTTCCCTGCCGTCAATGATTATGTTAAAGAAAGCAGTAAAGCCGAAGCTGTTAGGAGTATTTATTGGGATTTGTACAATTGGAATTATTGTTGTTGGATATTTCTTTAATGCGTTTCAATATTTGTTAATATAGGAGGATTTAGAAATGAAAAACTGTTGCTGTAATGATGTGGGAGATTCTTTGGTAAGTATCAAGGTACTTGGATCCGGCTGTAAGTCTTGTCATGAGCTATACGAGAATACAAAGGAAGCAGTAAAAAATGCAGGTCTGTCCGTAGAAGTGGAATACATTACCGATCTGGAGAAAGTCATGGGATATGGTGTTATGAGCATGCCGGGGCTGGTTGTCAATGAGAAAGTCGTTTCTATGGGAAAGGTACTTAAGGTAGCAGATGTAGAAAAAATTATTGCCAATAAAACGAAAGGACAATTTGTGTCATGAGAAAACCTAAGGTGGCATTTATCTGTGTTCATAATTCCTGCCGAAGTCAGATTGCAGAGGCACTTGGAAAGCACCTAGCTTCAGAAGTTTTTGAAAGTTATTCGGCGGGAACAGAAACAAAGCCTCGAATCAATCAAGATGCTGTTCGCATAATGAAGAAATTATATGGCATTGATATGGAACGGACACAGTATTCAAAATTAATTTCTGATATTCCCAAGCCGGATATAGCAATCTCAATGGGGTGCAATGTGGAATGTCCGTTCATCGGCAGACCATTTAATGATAATTGGGGACTGGACGATCCAACAGGTAAGTCGGATGAAGAGTTTGTGAAAATTATAAAAGAGATAGAGGCAAAGATTTTTAAATTAAAAGCAGAATTAAAATAGACAAGATTATCGAACATAAAAGGCATAATTATTTGTTGAAATAGACATAAAAAAATATATATTATTAATATAGATGAGTTAAATAAATCGGAATTTGTCTATCCGTTTTCCTCCAACCCCTGTATTTTCAAGGAATATTGACTGCTAAAAATCCAATCCTTACGAGTTGCCCTTGTTTTTACCCTTTTACGAGCCGAAACAAGGGCAAATGTTTTACTGCCCTGTACCACTCATTTTAACGGCGTTGTAACCTTGGTTTCCAGCTCGCAATGTGTTACATCACTCCAATGACGGCGGATGGCAATATCAGCAGTAAGGTCTGTATTGTTATAGGAAATAGACCATTGTGTGTTGCTTGTGATGTCATCGGGGTTGGGGTCTTGTGCCGCCGATTTCATTGCGTTCCACACGGTATCGTTGGTGTAATTGCCTTTTTCCGCCTCTAGCACCTCCAGCACGGCGTCATAGCGTTCCTTGCCGTGACCGTAGATACCGTTTTTCTGATTCGGAAGCACCTCATCCTTATAACGAATAAAGAAATTAGTAACCGCCTCTGATGGAGTATCGATAAGCTCTCTTGGTCCGCCGTTAATATCATACTCAATTACTCTGCCATCGCCTGATGCGTCGTTTATGTAGAAATGGTAATCTCTGCCGGATGATGCGAACATATCATAGCTGCGCAAAAGCTTCACTGCTTCCTCTGTGGTCGCCGCTCTGTCAAGAACAAGGCGTATTGCAAGAGTAGTTGCAATGACAGGTTTGCCTGTGTTTTGACGTACAGGCTCACTATCAAGTGTCAGCACAGCAATAGACACGCCCTTCTCATTCATACCATCAAGGCAGATAAACGGAGCTGTTAGACTCGCCAGTTCTTTTTTGATATTCTCATCAGGCACATTTGCTGAAACATTGTCAAGCGCGGCAAAGGCAATAGACTTATATCCGTCCTTTGGCGCACAGTAAACCAACATAGCGGATGTATCTTTACTAAAATCGTAATTGCGTCCCATATGAACGTCGCCGCCCGTATCGGTCAGACTAAACGCTGTACAGCCGAAATTGGGCGCTTTGATCGTCACAGGCAGCAGCGGAAGAGCCTCTTTCAGAATCGCATCGATCATCGTCTGATCGTCCTGAATGCCGTAATTGATAATATCGTCGAGGCTGTAATCGTATTTGACATCCATGCGATAGAGATTGTATCCATACGCATAATCCGTAAGCTGCTCAATGCTGCCGATGGTCTGGATCCTGGTGAAATACAGTCCCCAAAACGCAAGCAAGGCGAATACAACGACCGCCAGAATCGACAACAAAACAATCAATATACGCTTCTTCACTTTATTCATGTTTTTTCTCCTTTTCAGTTCGGTATTATTCTGTAATAGAACCCGACCTTGCTTTCGGGTTGTATTTCGTAATAAAGAATTCAAGGGTTTCTTTGAGCGTTTTTATTTGTGCTATCTTTTTTTTCGTTAATCTATATGATATGCAATATTAATGGGTACTTCCTGTTTTGAATTTAAATACGAAACCTTAATTCCAATACGTTTTGATTTTCCCTCTAAATTATCGTGCCAACGCAAGATAAATTCTTCTTCTGTAAGATATGTGTAACTACCGGAAGTCGATGGATCCATAAAATAATAGATATATGTATCTTTTTTCGCATCCTTCTTATATCCGATTAACACAACATAATGACCATCGTCTTCTGTTTCAGTATTATAATCACCGTCATCTTTCCATGCTTGAATTGCACAAATAACAGGAGAATCATCATCAAGAGCTGCCCTTAATTGCAATAGCAAGCCATCTGTAAGCTCCAAACCATATTCATCTGAAGCATAATCTACACACACAACCTCTGTTGCAATCACCGGGGTATTCGGAAAACCTTCTGTACGAACGGATTCTAAATATTCCGCTATATTCATATAGTCAGTCCCATTTTCTGGAGTTGCTTCAAGCTCCCAAAGTAATCTATCTTCTCTGGTGTCAAAATCGTACCCCGCATAGCGTAAAACAGATGCAACGCAAGCCACTCCACAGGTAAAATTATGGCTTTGTCTATATAACGGTAATTTTATAAGTTTACATTTTCCTTTTTCATCCGTTTCAGGCAACGACGTTGATGAAACATTATAATCATAAAATGTATTTCCTTCCGGTTCAGTATCGTTCAAGTAATATTCCTTCATCTGATTGGCAATACCTTCAGATTTCGGTTCTTTATTTGCTGTAATTATCATAAACAAAGATACAACAAATAAAAGAATTAAAAGCACAGGGATAAGCTTTTTGATTGTTTTCACTTTGAAATGCCTCCGATAAATTATTATCTCGTACCGTTATTTTACGGTAATTTTCTGTTGATGAGGTTGTTTAGTAGTATGTGTAGCATACTACTGAGGGGATATCCCCTTAAAAATTTTCGCTTTTTCTGTAACAGCACCCGACCTTGCTTTCAGGTTGTATTTCGCAATAAAGAGTTCAAGGGTTTCTTTCAGCGTTTCCATCTGCGATTTCAAATAGAACTCATCCTCAAACAGTGCGTAATGCACGCACGCTCTAATTAGAATAAAAATCAGTGGCGTCAGCTTTCCGTATGGAATACCGAGCTTTGGCTCCAAGCTTTTTGCGTATTCGGTATATCGTTCATCTGCACCTGCAAAGAATTTCTTGCCGTACTCTCTGTATTTCGGGTGAGTGTAGACCTGATACATAAGTCTGTATTTCTTGCCGTGGTTTTTTGCCGTCCAGTAAGGTATCTCGTCAATAAACCGCCATAAGTCCTCCACATCTGTGGGGGCTTTCGCCATAAAGTCATCTTCCACCTTACTCATACAGTATTCGGTGGACTGAATAATAAGGTCATCCAAATTGTCAAAATACAGATACAGGGTCGCAACACTACAATCGCAGGCTTTTGCGATAGCTTTTATTCCGACAGAGGAAAATCCGTTCTCCGCATAGCAGTCAAAGCATTTTTCCATCATCTCGATTTGCTTTGCCCTGCGGGCTTCTTCGTTAGTAGTTCTCAATAGATTGCCCCCTTTCTTCGCCAGCAAAGTGAACGGTCGTTAATATTATACTGCTTTTGCTTTGCTATATCAAGTGGGTACTGTAAAAATCATGGGGTTTTGCAGGATAGAACGAGAAAGAAAACACAGACAGAGTCAACAGACAAACCGTGCTGTATGAATAGAATATGACGGGTAAGGTGTTATCCCTACATTTACAAATATGGAATTAACGGAATGTAAGTGGTTGACACATGACGGACAGGCTCCTGATGAAGAATAGAAATTCCAGTTTCGAGGTAATAAGATTGGTTAATATTATTAAAAAAGGAGAACGGTACTTTACGGTTATGGAGAGTACCGTTTTTCAAATATGGTTCCCTAAAATTCTCTTTGCAGCTCCGGGAACACTTTGTCGAAAAGGAAGTTTGCTAAAGAAATACTGGAATTGGATGTAAAAATGATGTGTGGCAAGAAGCAAAATAGGATAAAGTGTTCCATAGCAGGATAAAAGGGGTTAAACATTTCGATTAACAAACCGATAAGAGAAGTAGACAATTAAATCAGCATTTTTACTAATTTCACAGACTATTACTGGTAAACGGATTTGCCAGTTCATACGGAAAGGAGTCCTATATGAAAATAACAAATAGTTCTGTTGCTATGGCATCTGCTCATCATGAGACATCCTTTATATATAAGGAATCAATGACAATTGAAGCGGCTAAGTCGAAGGATGTTGCAGGAGCAATTCTTACTTTATCTGCTGAGGCAACTGGAAAGAATCTCAAGGAAACCATGGTAGAGTATAAAAAGCAGCAAGAGGAAGAAGCAAAGCAGAGAAGACAGGAAAATGAAGCTCGCTCTATGCAGCAAATGGCAGAGCGATTGCAAAACCAGAAAACCGGTGGTCAGTTTGAAATGTCAGATGAGTATGATATGAAAATTAAAATGCTCAGGCAAATTCTTGCTGCACTTCGTGGAGAGAAGGTTCCAGAGGATTGTAAGGTTAAGCCGCAGGAAAAAGGTGGAGTTCTGGATTTGCGGTCTGGTGAATTCAGAAAAATTGAAGGCGTATCGTTTGACTTGAGCGCAAAGGCATCGGTAAGCCTTGGCTCAATAGAGATAGGTACAAACGCTTCCGGAACAACATGGCAGAGGATAACAGCTACCTCTGGATTCGTAGGTGAATCAGAAAGCACAACGTTTGCCTCGAAAGGACTTGTACAAACTGCGGATGGCAGAAACATTGATTTTAATGTTGAGGTTTCAATGTCCCGGGCATTTATGAGTCAGATTGATACCCTTGAGGTTCAGGAATATATCAAGACAGATCCTCTGATGATAAACCTTGATACAAATATTGGCTCTGTCAGTGATCAGAAGTTTTTCTTTGACTTGGATTCTGATGGGGATGAAGAGCAAATTTCCTTTGCAGGAAAAGGTTCTGGTTTTCTGGCATTGGATAAAAATGGTGATGGAAAGATCAATGATGGTTTCGAATTATTTGGAACATGCAGTGGGGATGGATTTAAGGATCTTGCCGTTTACGATGAAGATGGAAATGGATGGATCGATGAGAATGACAGTGTCTTTTCTAAGCTAAAGGTTTGGACGAAAGACGAAAATGGTAATGATTATTTGATAGACTTGAAGAAAGCTGATGTTGGAGCAATTTATCTTAGCAATGCAGACACGCAGTTTTCACTAAAAGATGATGAGAATAATCTGAATGCTGAGATCAAAAAGACCGGAATCTACTTAAGAGAGAGTACGGGAGCCGTTGGGACTCTTAATCATGTTGATCTTGTAGTTTAGGAGAGTAACAGAAGTATCGATAATTAATTAAGCTAAGGAAGGCGCACTTATTCAATGGACTGAAGAACATGGATAAGTGTGCTTTTTTTATTAACCGCTCGGACCTATAGGGGAGCGGAGCAGTTGTGACTGACCGAACGACTGCGGAAAGGAGATTTATGGAGGTTCATACACAATATGCTGGTGGGTATTATGCAGGGTATAAATCCGCTACGAAAACCACAACTGACGCTTCATTTGGGGAAGCCTTAGAATGTTCGTCATTGGAGGATGCTGCGAATCAGAAAAGGAACTGGACAAAGGCATTATCAGAGTCTAAGTATACCGTTACAAGAGAAGCGACTGGCGAGAAAATGAGTGCTGCAGATGTGTTTAAGATGCTTAAAGAAACCTTTATCGAGGAACATAAGCTCACTTCGAATAATATCCAGAAGGAAGATGATTGGCGTGAGATGGATGATGAACAGTGGGATAAGTTGATTGAGCACATTGATAAATATATTGAGGATTTTAAAGAAGAACTTGAACATATGGAGGAAATCCAGGAAGAAGCTGCTATGAAAGCTATGGCTGATGCTCCCGCAGATATGAGAGCCATAGCCGCATCAAAGGCTATGCTTAGTGCTATGGCAAATGGCATTGCAGGCGGAGAGCCTGACGGTGATGCAAGTTATCTTGAAAAAATCAGCTGGACCTACAATATGCAGACGGATGATCAGGGAATCCTTGCGACTGCAAAGATGGCAAATAAATTTGCTCCAGATATGATATCAAAATCTCAAGAGATGGCATTAACCGGGGATACAAGTGTTGGTATCGGTGAAACAGAAAATGTGAAGGAATGTGCATCTCTAGAAGAAGATGAGA
>CAMBLS010000125.1 GCA_945868485.1 uncultured Lachnospiraceae bacterium
ATAGGTGGTTTTCAGCACTTCCCGGTTTAACCTGACTACCTCATCCTTCATCTTCTCGTATTCCACTACCGGAACCTTGAATCGGAAAGCAATCTTAAGTCCACGATAAATAAGGTATATAATCAGAACAATCAATGCAATGAGTAAAACGTGTACCAGTACCACACATACCCATCCCGCAGCTGTCAGTTCTCCACGATAGGTCTTGAAAACATCCGTATAATACGGAATATCTACCAGTCCCACGATTAGATTCCATATGGCATACACCACATCCATAAAAAGTTCCATGATGTGATCCATCATCGTATAAAAATAGTAAAAAAAGGCGTTCATATCCTTCTCCTTAGTTTAGTATCTCGTAAACCTTCACGGTCTTATACAACATCATCAGGGAGTCACAGTGCTCTTGAGCGCAGTAAACTGAATCTGAGCTTCTATCCCATCTGTCTTAATCTCATTGACGCAGTCCTCATCCGTTCCCTCAATCCAAATATACATAGTTACTTCTTTGGGAGTCGTTCCCACTTCAAATAGTTTTTCAGAGGTTTTATTTGATCCCCCTGTGGTAATTGTACCGCTTACATTAGAAATCACCTTGGAAACAGGTGTTTGTACATTATTAGTCGCCTTAGTTCCGGTATTACCTGTCCCATAGTTAGGCTCCCAGATAATCATCGTACCATTATCAACCACAAGTCCTACCCTGATTGCTCTTTCTGCATTCATAGTTGCCACATCGCCATCCTGACCTGTCTTCTGACGAACAAAGGACCCTTCCAGATTTGCAACATCTCCATTCAGTCCTAAATTGCCTGTTTGTCCCGGGTCTCCAGTAATAATGCCAACCTCCACCGTTCCCTCATCGGCTTTTAAATAATATTTATATTTTGCCACGATTCCTTTTAAGTCAGTATCTGTAGTAAGAACAGGACCCAAACCTGTTACCGTGTTTCCCGTGTATACCGGTTCACTAAAACCGGCCCCATTTGGTGAAACCGGCACAAGCTTAAGAGGCTTTCCATCCAACTTCGTCTGTGTTTCGCTTAGTTCAATGGCATTTTTAAAATCTCCAGTAGATGTCTCACATACTTTAAGTCCTCCTTTAGTCGCTGCAGTCAACTGCAAACTGGTCACCGTAGGAGAATCTGTCAACGTAAACCACGCAAAGGAAGCCGTGCTCAGCATGGCAACCATCACACAAAACATTACAAATGCATTTCTGATATCTTTCCAGTTTCTCTTCTTTTTCATCCTATTGTCCTTTCTTTTCTGTCATGCCTTCAGGTTTCAACCCCAATGTCTAATATCTGAATTTCATCATCATTTCAATTGTGCCACCCAGTATGTCATCCACACACTCAGGGTCTTCCCCTTCCAGCCAGATGACCACCGTAAACTTGTCAACTTCCTGTGGTTGCAGGTTGTCTCTTTGAGCAGTTGCAACAATCTTGGAAGATGCGAAAGGCAGGGCTTGCAATTGATAAATGCCTTTCTTTTCATCCAGTTGATACCGCTGCGGATCACGGGCATCCTTCCTAAAAGGGAATTCATATTCCGAATACTGACTTTCCACACCGCCTGATGCGCTAGGCGCCGCAAAAATCTGCTGCTTGCCATTGTGATAAAGCAAAACCCAGGTTGCCTTATCAATTTCCTGTGTTGCTCGCCTGATAGACAATGCATAGTTATATGTAATCGGATCATAGCCAATATTTTTCACATAGAAAGTATATGCCACATAGTCCGGTCCATTATGCTCGCCATCTATTTCTGCCACCTGAGGATCAATATCAAAAATACTGATATTGTCTGCCTCTTTAATTGCCTTTCCCTTCAGCGTAATCCTCTCTTCCGGGAAATCCGGTGTGTCACTCAAAATCATCTTTTTTTCTCCGGGATGGTCTACCCTGATTACAAATTCACCTGCCCCGGTATAAAAGGCTGCCATCACATATCCGGTTGCCAGCACACCACTGATAATAGCAACTCCCTGCCACGCAGCCACAATACGGAAAATACTTCTGGTAATACTTCTGCCGCCCAGCCACCAGTAATGAAACCGTTCCAACCAGGCAAACCTCATACCACCCTTTTTCTTAACAAAGAAATTCCATTTTTTTATTTTCCGTTCATCATTAGATCTATTAGCTCTATCTCTTTTCTGCATCGTATGAAACACTCCACCAACTCAGGCTGAAATTGTCTTCCCGCCTCGTTTTCAAGAATATCAATTGCCTGATTTCTCGGCACACTTTCTCTGTAGGGCTTCCAGCTTACCATCCCGTCATATGCATCTGCCACTGCACAAACCCGTGCCATGAACGGAATTTCCATTCCCTTTTTTCCATAGGGGTATCCTTTTCCATCAAAGCGTTCATGGTGCATCACTGCCACATCACGAAAATAAGGCATTATCCTGTCTGGAAAGAATGGGAAAAACACACTCTTTTCTGCCTTCAGTGCATAAACAGTGTGACGTTTGATTTCTTCCCTCTCTTCTTCCGTCAGGCCCTCAACTTTATTGTAAATATCGATTGAGATATAATGACGCCCAATATCATGCAGCCTGAAAATTTCTTCGGAATAATCAAAGATGTCTCCCGGAAGGTTTGCATCCCACACCCCCTGCTTTTTTGCTTCTTCAAAAAGCGTCTGTGCATATTGGGAGACCCGGTGCATATGCATCCGCATATCACGGGGAATTGTACTATATAAACACTTAATATTGGGATAAGCTCCCCTCTCAGTATTTTTAATAAGGCTTCTGTCTGATACTATCATTTTCTGCCTTTCTATTTTTCTTATTGAACCTTTTCATATATTAGGCACATAATTATTTTTAGTATACCATATGTTGTGCTTCTATCAAAGTATTTTTCGACATTTTCGTACAAATCTTAACATAAAAAATGCAAAAAAAGCCAAAAGTAAAGACCTGAAAAACCAGATCTTTACTAAAATGCTATTTATTTACAAAATCTCTCATAAAATCTTCCAACGGGCAGGGCTTTCCAAAATAATACCCCTGTATATAATCCGGTCCCATCTGGCAGATTTTATTCAGTTCCTGCTTGGTTTCAATTCCTTCTATACAAAGCTTGGAATCAATGCTGTGAATCATGTCTACCATGTGGTGCAGGAGCTGGTATTCATAATCATTTTTTAGTGCCTTGCTGGTAAAGGAACGGTCAATTTTAATGGTATTTGGATTAATATTGTACAGATAATGGAAATTGGAATACCCCGTTCCGAAATCATCCAGTGCCAGCGGAATGCCATTGTTCTTTAAACCTTCACAAAAGCCGATAAAATAGGCATTTGACTCCAGAAATCCGCTTTCTGTAAGCTCAATCAGGATGCTTCCCTCTTTCAGGTCATACTTTCTAATTCCTTCAAGGATATCTTCGAGCACATTACTTTTCATAATCTGTATGTAAGATAAATTGACCGAAATATGAAAATTCGGAATCTGCTTCTGAATCTTGCTACATGCTTTCATTGCCTGATCCAGCACCCATCTGCCCACAGGAATAATAAGACCGCTTTCCTCCAAAAGGGGAATAAATTCTACCGGGAAAATCATTCCAGTTTCTTCACTTCTGAAACGAAGCAAGGTTTCTGCACTGAAAAGGCGTTTTTCGTTGATATCCACAATCGGCTGGAAATAAGCTTCGAAGCCTTCAAAATTGTGATTGACCGCTTTCCTCATAATCTGCACAAGCTTCTTCTTATGTTGGAAAATCTTATAATCTTCCTCGTTGTATAGGTAGCTTCTGTTTCTGCCGTTGTTCTTTGCCTCGCTTAACGCAAATTCTGAAAGCTTCATCAGGTTGAAGAAATCCTGATTTTCCACGCTTTCGAAATCCAGTATCCCTGCCGAAATCGTATAGAATACTTCATAATGGTTTTCCTCTATAAACTGATTAATTTTCCTTCGGATTTCATTATAGAGATTTTCTGCCTCTGAAACCGTTCCGCCATTTAAATCCACAACAGAAAATTCGTCTGCCACTACTCTGTACAGCTTCTGCGCAGGTGAAATTAATGTTCTGATACATTCTGCGGTTTTACGCAAAATCATGTCTCCATAATCAATTCCCCTGCTTTCATTGATTTCTTTGAAGCTATCTATTCCAAGGCGTAGAATAAATCCCTTAAGATGCTTGCCTTCATGAGTATGCAGTTCCTCCTGCATGCTTGTCTCCAGCAATAGACCGCTCACATTATCTGCCTTCTGTCTGGCTCCGATTTCATTTACACAGCCTACCAGAAATTCCGGTCTATTATTTTCATCATGAACCACCCTGCCTCTGCAATTAATCCAGATCGGTTCACAATTCTTTCCAAGCCAGCGGTACTGAATATTATGAAAATCCTTTTCACCCTGTTTAATCTGCCAGATATCCTTCAACAGCATTTCATAGTCATCTGCATATACAATGTCTGCAAACTTCTCTGACGCATCAGAAAAACCGTTCTCATTCATATGAAAGCGTTCCAGACAATTGGGCGACATGTAGTAACAGTCATTTTTCAGATCCATAATAAAGAGGTAATCATCTATACATGGATTCAGAATATCAATGACATCTTTGAACTGATTAATTTTAATTTCCCCTTCAAATTTTCCCATAATGCTCACCTGCTATTCAATGCATTTGTTAGTATTTACGCTCCCGCTTATGTCTGACAATAGCAATCTACAATATGAATTTTAGCACAATTCGGAAACGATTTCAATTACACCAACACGCCTTTTCAGGAAAAATTTGTATTTATTTTGTACTTATTTTTTTTGTTTCGCATCCTCCACACTGCCCGCAATCGCATCCACAATGAGATTTCCCGTTTTTTCTGTCCTTAATCATTTTTCGGATAATCAATCCTACCACACAAGCTAAAATGACTGCTACAATTATCGTTCCCATATTACTAATCTCCTACTACCTTTTCAGTGTCCCATTATTTTTATTTGTTTATTCCTTATCTTGTGGTACAATATGAAAAATAAAGCTTTTACTCAAAATCCCTTGGAGGTTCCATATGCACACAAATGAATCATCAGAAAATTACCTTGAAACTATATTAATACTCAGCAAGGTTCGCCCCGTCGTCCGGTCCGTGGATATTGCCGAGGAGCTGGGCTTCAAGAAATCAAGCGTCAGCGTTGCCATGAAGAATTTGCGTGAAAAGGAACATATTACCGTTACCCGTGAGGGCTTCATCTATCTGACTCCCTCCGGCAGGGAAATTGCTGAGATGATTTATGAGCGCCATGAGCTGCTTACCGAATGGTTAATCAAGCTCGGCGTAGACGCCCATGTTGCAGCACAGGATGCCTGCAAAATTGAGCATGATATCAGCAAGGAAAGCTTTGAAGCACTAAAACGTCACATTCAAAAATAATAATCATCAATAAAGGAGTTATTTATGAAACATAAGCCCCAGCCAAAACAGATTGCTGCAATCGTCTGTATTATATTGCTTGTACTATTATATGTTGCAACACTGGTTGTTTCCCTTCTGGATTTTCCCGGCTCAGAGAGGCTTTTTGCCGCATGTCTGGTAGCCACCATCGGGCTTCCCATTCTTCTTTGGATTTATATCTGGCTTTATGGCAAAATTACCAAGAAGTAAGGAGATGCAAGCGCATCTCCTTATCATTTACCCTCTGAAAGCATCTTCTCAAGATCTTCTTTGGCCTGTTCAAGTGTCTGAAAGATAATCCCCTGCATGCCTTCCTTCATTGCTGCATCCACATTCTTTGCAAGGTCATCGATAAATACGCATTCCTCTGCTTTCAAATCATATTTACTGCAGAGAAGTCTGTAAATTTCCGGTGCCGGTTTAATGAGTTGAACCTGGTAGGAAAGGATACCGCCGTCTATTTCATCTAAGAAATCCAATGCTTCTATACACTCTGCATGTGCCTTATGAGCAAAGTTCGATATCACATAAACATGGTAACCCCTGCTCTTTAATTCCTTTATCCATGGCTTTGCATAGTCGTACCTTAAAATCATTCCCTTAATATTTTGAAAGACTGTTCTGATCTCACTTTCTATAGAAGGATCATTTTGAATAAAACCATCAAGTAGCTGTTCATCCGTCAGTTTTCCCCGGTCCATCTCATTCCAGAAGGGACTTCTCACCGTAGCATCTGACAGCTTCTCGAATATCTCCTCCGAGTAACCAAAGCTGCGATAAAAATCCTGCCAGATAAATCCCGCCAAAACATTTCCAATATCAAATACAATATTTTTAATCATCTCTATGTACCTGCCTTCCTCACATTTCAAAGCGATTGTGCTTTTTCATTTTAACACAATCCGACAGGCTTTACCATCCCTAGAAATTCCTGTGCAGTTCTGGATATAGGTGCGCCAGCATCTGTCACCACACAAATCTGTCTCTTAGGTATCATCTTATTAAATCGCAATTCAAACAGCCTTCCATCCTCCAAAAACTCTTCTGCAAAGTTCCTTACAACGCAACCCACGCCTAAACTTCGCAGAGCAAACTGTACAATCATGTCACTGGTTGCAAGTTCAAATTCGGAATGTAGTTCTACCTCATGCTTTTTTAAGAATTCATCTATATATTTTTTGGTACTGGTGTTTCCCTCAAGTGAAATAATCGGGAGCTTTTCAAGTTCCTGAAAATCAAGCATCCGATTCTTATATTGGATAAATTTGCGTCCTGCCACAAACACATCCTCAATTTCCTTAACCGGTATCACAGAAAGCTCCTGTTCCTTCTCAACAGGCGTACTGACCACTCCAAAGTCAATCTTACCCTGCCTGAGCAGATTTAAGGTTTCCGGTGTAGGTGCATTGGTAACTGTAACTTTAATCCCCGGAAACTGCTCATGATATTTTTCAAGGAGGGGCAATAAATAATATTTTAAGGTCATATCACTTGCCCCTATTTTTAATTCTCCGCATTCCAGCTGCAGCATGGAAGAAAGCTTTTTTTCCCCCTGTATAATCTGTTCGTAGCCAGCCTTTACATATTCAAAGAGAACCTGTCCTTCGCAGGTAAGTCTGATCCCACGGGGCGCACGCACAAAGAGCTTGGCACCTAAGGCACTTTCCAGTTGCTTCAGTGCCTGGCTGACTGCCGGCTGGGAAATAGAAAGCTCCGTTGCTGCTGCAGTAAGGCTGCAGTTTAGGGCTGCATAATAAAACACCTTATAGTATTCAAGATTTTCAGCCATATAATCCCTCCGTCCAGCTACGCCATTTCATGTCCGGATCATTTCTATACAAAAAGATACTTTTCTTTCCAAGAAACGGATGCATATTCTTCTTGACAACTTCTC
>CAMBLS010000126.1 GCA_945868485.1 uncultured Lachnospiraceae bacterium
AAACACATATTTTTCATTAAACAGTACCATCCTGTCCCGATCAAAATTACGTATGTTATCTGTGAGTTCTCCCAGATTAGGCAACCGCCTGTCGGAATAGATGGTGGTAGGAAATTTATAATCCGGATAAGGATAATAGAATGAATACTGATCTACCCCACAGTTTTTAAAGATTCGTTCCAGTCCGGTTCTAGTAAAGGTACGGGCACTTCCCCCTTCCGGATATCCTTCCAAACCACTAAAATAAGTTCCTACATGATCTTCCTTACACCCTGCCCAGTACTTTAATCCAAATTTATTCTCTATTGCAATTACAATACATCCGTTATTTTTAACATGCTTTTTCATAATCTTCAGGAAATCTTCGTAAGGTGTCTCTGTGTGAATATAAGACTGCCCGTACTCAAACACCCCTATCATGCAGGCAAAATCAAAGTCCTCCGGAAGGGAGGGCTCAATATCATTGAAATTCCCCACATGAATCTCAATATTTTCTCTGTCCTGATTTCTGTAAGCATTAATATGGCTTCTTTTGGCGGAAAGATCCACACAGGTAACGCTTTTCGCCTTCTGGGAAAGCTTTTCTGTGATTGCACCGCAGCCCGATCCTATCTCCAAGACCTTATCACCGGGCTTAATGGGGAGCCAGTCCACGATATTCCCCCGAAGAGGCGACAAATGATAGAGAATAGGCCAGCTCTTTCTTTCCTCTATGATTGCCGGATATTCCACTCTGGAAGCATTTTTTACAATTTCAAGAAGCTCATCCTCAATCGCTCCGTCACTATATAGATCCTCGCCAGGATAATACTGATAATTCAGGGTTACATTTCCTATTTTTTCAGGCAGTTTTCCCAGTAACTCTTCTTCCTTTAAATGAATGGGCTCAGGTCTATTATTTTCTCCGCTCATGAAATGCTCCCTTTCTGTCTTGCTTTACCTTAATTTCTTCGCTTTTCGCCTAATTTGTAACGGTAATCCTGGTGTTGGTGTCATAATACCCTACCGTATCCTTGTCCGAAATTACCGTCAGGTTCATCACATCATAAAGCCTGTGATATACCTGAAAATCTTCATTCTCATAGCCCGTCACGCCAAGGGAAAGCAGATATTCTCCTCCCTGCAGGTCAATGTTCTGCGTAAACGTAATGTGCTTAACGCTTCCCGCCTTCACCGGCTCTAAAAATGCCTTCTCTACCATAGTATTGGTTCCGGTAATCTCTACCCCCTTAATATTCTTAATGGTAAAGGCAAAGATGGGGGCAGGAAGATCCTCCATAAACCGGACAGTCATATGTACGCTGCACTGCTGCCCCTTGATAATGGCATTGCTTCTTCTGTCTGCCTCATCTGTCACATAATAATCCTCAATCACTGCGGATTTCGTTCCATATTCCAACAAGTCAGGATTGCGCAGCGTCCCTGCACCGTCTGCCTGTGCAGCAGCTGCCGCTTCAATATCCTTGTCATCAAGAAGATTGTCTTCCCCTTCTTCGCTAAGCGGATACTGTCCCACCAGTACCTGCTTGTAGGCATCAATCATTTCCTTTGGCGTTCCTTCACCCAGCTTTACCCCCTGATTGAGCAGTACCACTCTGTCGCAGTATTTGCTGATACTGCTTAAATCATGACTTACAAAAAGGATGGTTTTACCCATCTTCTTAAATTCTTCAAATTTGTGATAACACTTTGCCTGAAAAAACACGTCGCCTACAGACAAAGCTTCATCTACAATCAGGATTTCCGGTTCAATATTGATTGCCACTGCAAAGGCAAGCCTTACAAACATACCACTGGAGTAGGTTTTTACCGGCTGATATACATATTCTCCAATATCTGCAAAGCTTAAAATGTCATCCATCTTGGCATCAATTTCCTTTTTGGAAAAGCCCATCATGGTTCCATTTAAATAGACATTTTCAATCCCGTTATATTCCATGTTAAAGCCTGTCCCCAGCTCCAACAGAGCAGAAATGCGTCCATTGACACTGACGGAGCCTTTGGATGGATTCAACACGCCTGTAATAATTTTCAGAATTGTTGATTTACCCGAACCGTTTGTACCGATAATCCCAACTGTTTCGCCCTGATAAATGGTCATATCAACCCCTTTTAGGGCATAATACTCCTTATATCGCTTTTTCCTGGTAAGTCCCAGAGCCTCCCTCAGCCTGTCTGAGGGCTTATCATAAAGCTTATATGCTTTTTCCAGTTCTTTTACCTCTATGGCAATCTTCTTTTCTTCCATTTTGCTCCTATATCTATCACAGCCTGCTACAGCACATCTGCGAAATGAACCTTTAATCTCTTAAAAATCAGTGAACCAATACAGAACAACGTCACTGTAAAAATCCAAAAATAAGTAGAGGAATAGAAATGTTCAAAGAACCATTCATCCCCATATATGGCATTCCTATATCCATTTACAATGTAAACCAAAGGATTTAGCTTAAACAACGTAACGATCTTGTCATCATGCAGCATCCCTATGTTCCACAAAATCGGGGTTGCCCACATTCCTACCTGAAGCCCAATGTTGATAATCTGCGCCAGATCCTTGAAAAATACCACAACCGCACAGGTACAATAGCTTGCTGCAAGCACCAGCACAAACATGCAAAAGCTATAGTAAACCACCTGAAGCGTGTACAGGTTCGGATAATAACCATATCCCGCCGCCACCACCAACAGCACAACCACAAAGAAAATGTGAATAAAGGTAGCCGCAATCAGCTTGATAATGGGCAGGATACTGATGTTAAATACCACCTTTTTCACCAGATAGCTATACTCTAATAAAGCGTTGGTGCCATTGGTAATTGCCTCTGAGAAATAAAACCATGGCACAAGTCCCGCCGTAAGAAACAATACATAAGGGACCTCCACCCCACTGGAAACCATCTGCGAGCGGGTTTGAAACACCTTATCAAACACAATCCAGTACATCACCACCGTTACCACAGGCTGTACCAGCGCCCACAAAAAGCCTAAATAAGATCCTGCATAGCGCTTTTTAAAATCATTCTTGGCAAGCTTCCAGATTAACTCCCTGCTTTGAAATAATTCCTTGGGAATAATAAACATTCTGTCATAATATATGCCAAAGATAATGCATGCCAGTGCGAGAAGCGCACAGGCACAGTATTTCTTCAGATTTTCTGTATATGGGTCCGGTGCCAATGGATTATTATGGGTCAGCACCATAATAGCAACCAAAATACAGATTCCATAAAAAATGGCAATGCCCAGAGCCTTTGGCAGTGGCTTTCTCTGTGAAGCTTTATTCTTCTTAGTGCGATCTTCCATATCCTTTATCCGTTCTTCCTGCTTTCCGTATATTCTTTGATTCCGCCCCACTTTTTATCCTTATCAGACATAATCAGCTCTGTCCCCGGTTCAATGGGCCATTCAATTCCGATATCTGGGTCGTCAAACCTTAAGCCACCTTCATCATTGGGATGGTAAAAATCGGTACATTTATAAGCAAATTCTGCATAATCGGACAAAACCACAAAGCCGTGGGCAAAATTCTTAGGAATAAAAAACTGCTTCTTATTTTCCGCAGAAAGAACCACACCAAACCACTTACCGTAGGTTTTTGAGCCAGGGCGAAGGTCTACTGCCACATCAAACACTTCACCTGTGACCACCCTTACCAGCTTGTCCTGGGGGTAATTAATCTGAAAATGAAGCCCTCTCAGTACGTTTTTCACAGAGGCAGACTGATTATCCTGAACAAATACCTGATCAATCCCTGCCTCCTTAAAATCATTGTAATTGTAGGTCTCCATGAAATACCCTCTGGAATCACCGAATACTGCCGGGCTTATCACCTTAAGTCCTTCTATTTCACATGTTTCTACTGTAATCTTACCCATTTTGCCTCTCCTTTTTATAATCCGTCTGCTACTTCCTTCATATACTTTCCATAATCAGTCTTCATCAGCGGTTCTGCCAGCTTAAGAAGCTGTTCTCTGTTAATAAATCCCCTCTTATAAGCAATTTCCTCGATACAGGAAATATAGAGTCCCTGACGTTTCTGGAAAGCTGCCACGAAATCGGCCGCATCCAAAAGCGAATCGTGATTTCCGGTGTCAAGCCATGCAAATCCTCTTCCCAGAGTTTCCACATGAAGGGTTCCCCTTCTTAAATATTCATTGTTGATACTGGTAATCTCAATTTCCCCTCTTGCAGAAGGTTTGACATTTGCTGCGATTTCCACTACATCATTGTCATAAAAATATAATCCCGGAACTGCATAATTGCTCTTGGGGTTGGCAGGTTTTTCTTCTATAGATAAAGCTTTCCCTGTTTCATCAAATTCAACCACCCCATATTCTCTGGGATCGCGCACATAATATCCAAAAATGGTTGCTCCCTTTTCTCTGGAAGCCACTTCCCGAAGCACCCTTGAAAAGCTCTGTCCGTAAAAGATATTATCTCCCAGCACCAATGCCACCTGATCCTTGCCAATGAAATCTGCACCAATAATAAATGCATCTGCAAGCCCTCTTGGCTGCTCCTGAATGGCATAAGAAAAGGACATACCAAGCTGGCTTCCGTCTCCTAAAAGTTCTTCAAAGACAGGAAGGTCTCTGGGTGTGGATATAATAAGCACTTCCCTGATGCCTGCCAGCATCAACGTTGACAGGGGATAATAAATCATCGGTTTGTCATAAACCGGCATAATCTGTTTACTGATTGCCTTGGTCAAAGGATATAGTCTTGTCCCTGAACCACCAGCCAAAATAATTCCCTTCATAATACCTTCTTTCCCATATTGCAGGCCCTGCCGCAACATGACTCAATTCTTTAAGCATAGCTTACATAAGTATACCACAAAATGGGAGCGATTGTAAATCACTCCCATTCCACTTCAAAACCCATCTTATTCATGACGGTTCTGTCTTTTACAATATACTGCCTGCCTAGCGGTCTTTGTACATATCCTCGTAATATTTCTGATAATCCCCACTGGTTACATTTTTCATCCAGTCCTCATGTTCAAAGAACCATGCAATGGTGCGCTTAATTCCTTCCTTAAACATGGTCTCAGGCTCCCATCCGATTTCTGCCTTAATCTTGTCCGGTGCAATGGCATATCTTCTGTCATGACCCTTTCGGTCTTCCACATAAGTAATCAGGTCCTCACTTACCAGCTTCTTTCTGGGATCCCCTTCAGGAAGCATTTCCTGCAAGGTATCCAAAATAATGTGGATAATCTCTATGTTCTGCTTTTCATTATGTCCGCCTACATTATAGGTTTCAAACAGTCTTCCCTTCTCCTGCACCATATCAATTGCCTTGGCGTGATCCTCCACATAGAGCCAGTCACGGACATTCTTGCCATCTCCGTAAACAGGAAGCTTCTTGCCCTGCAGTGCATTGTTAATAATCAGGGGAATCAGCTTCTCCGGGAACTGATAAGGTCCATAGTTATTGGAGCAATTGGTAATATTTGCCGGGAATTTATAAGTATCCATATATGCCTTTACCAACATATCAGAACTTGCCTTGCTGGCTGAATAAGGGCTGTGTGGTGCATAAGGGGTTGTTTCATAGAAATAACCGCCATCCTCCTCCAGAGAACCGTACACTTCATCTGTTGATACATGCAGGAACTTCTTGTCCGGTTTAAAGGTTCCGTCAGGATTTTCCCATGCAGCCTTGGCACAGTTCAGCATAACCGCCGTTCCCAGCACATTGGTCTGTACGAAGACCTCCGGGGTCTTGATACTTCTGTCCACATGACTTTCTGCTGCAAAATGTACCACCCTGTCAATGTCATTTTCTGCAAAAATTTTGGAAATTGCCTCCTTGTCACAGATATCCGCTTTCACGAAAGTATAATTGTCTCTGTCCTCCACATCCTTAAGGTTCTCCAGATTCCCTGCATAGGTCAGCACATCAACATTGATAATTCTGATGTCCTTATCATATTTCTTAAACATGTAGTGGATATAATTGGATCCGATAAATCCGGCTCCCCCTGTTACCAAATAAGTTCTCATCCTTTTTCTCCATTTCTTGTAATATAAATTCCTTTTATAAAGCAGTCCGCTTTATTTACTTTTATCATTGCTACTTCTAGTATCCCATATAACTGATGTTCATGTCAACATTGCCACTGATACCTGCCACACTTCCCTTAGAAGAATACTGCCACATATCATATTTCGTTCTGGTATAGGTAGGTGTCGCTGCATACTGTGCAAGCCAGATCTTATAATTGCTCAGTCCCGGTGCATCCATCTTTTCATTCAACCATGTCTTATTTGCATAGATTCCCGCCTTATAACCGGAATTCTGAATGGTCTGACAGAACGCTCTGCACACTGCCGTTCTGGTTCCTGCATCAATGGCATCGGCACGTCCGTTACTGGGTTCCACATCAAGAAATACCGGATAGCTGATATTGTAGCCTCTAATTAGTCCCAATACCATGGAAGCTTCTTCCACCGCCTCCACTTCATTGACAGCCTGTGTAAAGAAATAAACGCCAACCTTTAGTCCTGCCTTAGTTGCTCCCTGGATGTTGGATTTAAACTTGGGATCCTCAATCAGTGCCCCGGTGGTTGAACCGCGGTAGCCACATCGAATAATTACATAAGATACCCCACTGTTCTTAACTGCATTCCAATCAATATTTCCGTTCCATTTAGACACATCAATTCCCATATGACCTGAGCTGTTGTTCAGCGAACCATCACTGTTAAAGTTGTACTTTGCCCCCTGAATTACCTGTTCACCAGTCACCTTATTACCATTTTTGTCAAAAAAGTAGGTCACACCGTCAAGGGTCTGCCAGCCGGTATATCTGTATTCCCCGGTGGTTTTAGTAATCTTACGATAAAATTCATTACTGGTATAGTAATCCGCATATTTTGCTTCCCTGAAGTTTCCAGAAGAGTCCTTCACATACAGCACTTCTCCACTGGTGGACTTTAATGTAGTCGTGGTATCGTTCTTTGCCTGATTAGGCGTTGCCGTAGGGGTGGCTGTAGGTGTCGCCGTAGGGGTAGCCGTGGACGTAGGAGTGGCTGTGGGCGTAGGAGTGGCTGTGGGCGTAGGTGACACAGACGGGCTCACAGAAGGCACTGCTGTAGGAACGATTGTAGGTGTTGCTGTTGCATCCGGCACCTGGGTGGGTGCAGGTGTTACTACAGGTGTTTCTGTAGGGACTTCTGTGGGTTCCGGCGT
>CAMBLS010000127.1 GCA_945868485.1 uncultured Lachnospiraceae bacterium
TGTTTGCCGGTGTATCCGGTTCCACCTCCGCTGACGTGGCTTCCATCGGCGGTATGATGATTGGTTCCATGGAAGAGGCCGGTTTTGACCGTTCTTATTCCACTGCGGTTACCGCAGCCTCTGCAACCATTGGTTCTATCATCCCTCCGTCGATTCTGATGGTGCTCTACAGCTCCATTACAGGTATCTCCGTAGGAAAGCTTTTTATGGCCGGTGTTATTCCGGGAGTTTTAGTTGGTGTGACCCAGATGATTTACGCCTTCATCAAGGCAAAACGCAATCCGGGCAAGTACGACGGCAATGTGAAGGTTGCTTTTAATTTTAGCCGTATGATCAAAGCGTTTATCAATGCGCTTCCCGCCCTGGTGATGCCTCTGATTATCATCGGCGGAATCCTGTCCGGTGTATTCACCGCAACAGAAGCCGGTGCCATTGCCGGCGCTTACGGTCTGATTATCGGTATCTTTGTATATAAAGAGTTTACCTTTAAAGGTGCAATCGAAACCGTGCTCAGTGCAGCCCGTACCTCCGGTATGACCATGCTGATTGTGGCCAGCACCACAGCGTTCGGTTACTGCCTTGCGATTGAGAAATTCCCGGAGCAGGTGTCCCGGTTATTAACCGGTATTTCCACCGATGCCAATGTGCTGATGCTGCTTATGATTATCGCCATGGCAATCATCGGAATGTTTATGGATACAACCTCGGCTGCTATCATTATGGTTCCGATCTTCTATCCGATTGCGGAAGCAGTTGGAATCGACGGTATTCATTTTGGAATGGTTATGGTTCTTACCTTCATCCTTGGCGGTATTACCCCGCCGGTTGGTGTTACCCTGTTTATCGCTACGGCAGTGGCAAAGATTAAGTTTGTGGATCTGTTGAAGGAAATGTGGCCGTTTATTCTGCTGTTCCTGGTTGTTTTATTCAGCGTTGCCTACATACCGGGTATTTGTCTGTTCGTTCCCAGTCTGATTGGATAAATGAATTAAGTGTGAGAAATCGAAGTTTCTCCCGGGAGGATAATATTATCTCAGGAGAACTTCGATTTTATTTTTTGGTGGACTTTTGAAAAACAATATTTTATACTAACAATATCAGGTATTACAAGTTATTCGGGGATTGCGAGGGAATAGGAACAAGCTATGGCAGATAAAGAAAGTGTGACGGCTGGGATAGCCAGGTATATTCGTAAAAATATTCAGAGCGGCCAATGGGTGGTTGGAGAAAAGATATCCAGTGAAAATGAATTGTGCAAAAAACTGGGGGTGAGCCGGGTGTCGGTCCGGAATGCCCTTCAGCAGTTTATTGCACTGGGGATTCTGGAAAGTGTTCACGGCAAGGGAACCTTTTTGATTTCCAACGATCTGTCTGTGTTTACAGCTCCGGAAACAAGCGAGGAAAAAAGTGCGGAAAGCATTATTCACATGAAACATATTCTGGATTTCCGGAGCATCGTGGAGCCGGAGATCAGCAGAAGAGTGGCGGAAACCGCGTCCCCGGAGCTGATTGCGGAATTGGAGCGGCTGCTGGGTATCATGCAGAATTCCATCGGAAAAAACGAGGCCTTTGTGGATGCGGATATGAACTTTCATCTGGAGATCTGCCGTGCCTGCGAGAATCCGGTGGCGTTATCTACGATGATGAATATTTTTCATCACCGGGCGGAGTTAGGCTACAGTCTCAATCTGGCTTCCGGCTACTATGGCGGTTTGTATTATCATGGCCTGATTCTGGATGCCTTTAAAAAGCACGACGGGAAGAAGGCAAAGACTCTGATGTTGGAGCATCTGAGACGAGGCATCGATGACTTATATGCGGATAATGAGGAGTATCTGTCCGGAAGTACAGAAACGTCCGCCGGCAGTCCTGAAAACTGACTTTTTTCGTATACTCATAGTGTAATTGTTATTGAAACAAGCCCTTTGGAGGAGTATAATCAAAATAGAAGGTTCCGGTGTTTTGAAAGGATTACAGCAGGATCCTGCAGAAAGACACTTTGGGATTGTGAAAGTACAGTTCCGGGATTTGCTTTGGGCAGAGAGAAGGCTTGTTTGTGGAAGAAAAGAAAGGGTTTACTCTTGTAGAATTGATCGTTGTTCTTGTGATACTTGCTATTCTTGCGGCGATCATGGTTCCGTCTCTGGTTGGGTTTATCGATAAAGCCAAAGAGAAGAAGTACATATTGGAAGCGAAAAACTGTATGAACGCCATGCAGGCGGAGCTGGTGGAAATGTATGGGCAGGATGATACGGATTGGAGTTCTTATCAGCCGACTAATAAAAATAATGGTGGAGATGTGGTTTGGATTAATCAGACTCCGGGAAAGAAAATTCTGAAAACAGCAAATGTGGATCCTCATATGTTGATTATTGGAACGGGAAAAGATACAGAATACAGAAATGATCCAAAAAATTATTATAAGGCATATACGGTATATTTTGTTGCCTATTGGCCGGAGCCGGCAAAAACAGAAGATCCAATTTTTTATAATGGTTCGGAATGGACAAAAGAATATCCCTGGGAGGGAAGGTTTGAAAATACATTTAAAGTAAATGGAGAAGATATTAAAATGCAGTTTTATTTTATCGATGGGCCATTTGAAAAACAAGGTGAGTTTTATAAGAATTGGAATGCGTTGCAGGATAAAGTGGGTTTAAAACAACACCAATAGTACACATAAACAGCATTAACTATATGATTACTCTTGCTTAAATGAATTCTAAGCTGCGAATAGCAACTATTAATGAACCTCGACAGCTTAATAACTGCTCTTATAGTAATCGGGATCGTGTAGAGATACATGGTCCTTTTATTTTGCATAGAATTAGGGAATGCCTGCTTGTCCTGATTGGTTAATGCCGGAAGCAAAGAAGGAAATTTTGGATATAATATATGATTGACATTAGTTCGGTTAACCGATATATTATAGTAAAAGGAGGGAAAGCTGATGATTGTAAATGACTTACTTGAAAAAGAAAATATGTCAAGATATCGCTTGAGCAAAGAAAGCGGTGTAGCAATGACTACTATTACAGATATCTGTAGCGGAAAAGCTGATCTTGATAAATGCGCAGCTGGAACTTTATATAAGATTGCTAAGGTTCTCGGTGTGACAGTTGATTCTATATTGGAGAATAAAGCGATAGAAAAGGTGGATTATAGATGTTCTTTTGAAACATTTAAGAGTAATACCTGCCACCGTGTAAAAGATATGGGAGACATTGACTTCATCATTGAAACACTTGAGACAAATGAGATACGTAAACTTTATGAACGTAGTTGGTATAGGGAAGCTTTGTATTTGTTGGCAATGATTGATTATCTGTCCAGAATAAATGGTCTTCCTATTTGCACTAATTATAACGATATTCGTTCTCAGAAACTTGAGAAGCCATATTTTCCGGCAGGCGTTGTAGTATCATATGCAGCGACAGGAGATGAAAGGATAAAAGAAAAGGCATTGGCAGATGCTATACCTGAATTTATACGATTTAATATCGTGGAAAGTGAGGTGCGAAATGTCTGCTGATAAGCCTTTTACAAAAGAAACTCTGGATTGCTATCTAAAGGAATTGGCAAAGGAGTTTCGTAAAAAGAACGGTACCCGAATGCCTGCTGAGATTATCCTTATTGGAGGTGCATCCATTCTTATTAATTATGGTTTTAGAGAAATGACTTATGATATGGATGCAATTATCAAGTCATCAGGAGCAATGAAGGAAGCTATTAACACAGTTGGAGACAGATTGGGACTTCCGGTTGGATGGTTAAATACAGACTTTGTTAACACGAATTCATATACACCGAGATTGGCGGAACATTCAAAGTATTATAAGACTTTCTCGAATATATTGCAGATAAGAACGGTATGCGCTGAGTATCTGGTATCTATGAAACTTATGGCAGGTCGCCAATATAAAAATGATTTGTCTGATATAGTAGGTGTATTGATTGAACAAGAAGAACGAGATGAACCACTGAGCTTTGAAAAAATCCAGAAGGCTGTAGTAGATTTATATGATTCATATGACAAGATACCAGAAGCTTCCAGAATCTTTATAGAAGCTGTTTACAAGAAAGAAGACTTGCATGAGTTTTACAAGCAGTGCAGAGAACTTGAACAGGAGAATAAAGATGTTTTGGTTGGATTTCAGGAGGATTATCCGGGTGTACTTAATGGTGACAATCTTGCTGATATTTTGAAAGCTGCCAAAGCTAAAAAGCAACAATAAATAAGATGTGTTTTGATAATCTTCCGCAAATTATGGATTTCTTTCCGCAATATATCAACTGAGATTTGATATATTGCGGAATAATGTTGATATATTGTGGAAAGCATATCGCGGAATGATGGTTGGCATATATAAAAGTAAGCAGTGACTATGAGGATCGTGCAGAAATTTGTGTGAGACATATAGAAACATATAGAGGGCAAAAAACATAAAATATAAAAACAAGTTGATATTTTCTGGAATCATGAGTATAATATAAGTACCAAGAGAGGAATCTCTTCCTGGAAACAGGACACGAAGCATAAGGTGTTTGCTTCCGTTGCACTGGCAACGTTAAAACTTTGCACTTACTCTTGAGCATAGAGGATAATCAAGCCGAGCGGGTGAGAGGCCTGTGATTTGGTGGCAAAGCACCATAACGAAACCAGTTTTTAAGAAATTATGGAGAAACCTTTGATACAAAGGTTTCTCTTTTGCGTTAAGGAGAAGTACGAAGTGTAGAGTACAGAATACAAGAATATTGACTCCAGAAGAATTATTAACTATATAGTGCAAAAGTGCAATATTGTATTCAGAATATGCCGATACTACTTTATTATTCATATTTAG
Source organism: uncultured Lachnospiraceae bacterium (assembly GCA_945868485.1). Classification (GTDB taxonomy): domain Bacteria; phylum Bacillota; class Clostridia; order Lachnospirales; family Lachnospiraceae; genus Suilimivivens. Next base: position 4,845 of record CAMBLS010000127.1, read on the forward strand.
GGAGAAAAAGTTGGATGCATATGATTATTATGAGGTCAGATTTGGTAAGAATAATTTTATGCACTTAGCAGGAATAAAAAGTGAATCATTGAGTGCAAATGAATTTTATGAGGCTTGTGTAGGAGGAGAAATTACCAGAGAAGATTGTAATCCAAGAAGAGATGCGAATACCATGTATTCAAAAGTAGCTATTATGGAACAGATGCTGGATTTGCGAAATAGCAAATGCTATAAAATTGGTAAAAAGAATCTGATAACGAGGGATAATGATTTTGAAATGGCTACAGGTAATATGAATGGAGTAATGGGTTATGATTCGAGGATAAGGATAATATTTTATGAGATAAAGAGGGCTTTGTTTCAAACTGAGAAAGAGTTTTTCACAGATGGGTTGAAAGCTTTAATTTCAATATAGATTAGCCATGTAGAGTTCATCATCTTTACGGTAGTGCAGCTTTTTTTGTCCGAATTGTTCAATGTATGTCCATGCGGAAGCATTTGCAAGGACAGCAAGGAACACGGCAAGAAGGATTTCCCCTAAAGGGTAGTCTGTCATCCCTTGGCATCTTGGATCCTCTATCTCAGTAAATACCCTGACAAACCGTTTGATAACCGGGATTGGGAGGTAGTCCACTTTACGGAGTTCTTTAAAGCCGGCGAGGGTTTCCTTATAATCAGCAATGGTGTGGTTTATTTTTGCCATAATGAATCGCCCCAGTGTTTTTCCCGCGGGACTTGACTTCGCAGGATTTTTGTGCAACAATTACATATTAGGTTTTCAAATATAATTCAAATATGGAAGAAGAAAAGAAGGTTGAAAAATCATGACAAAGATTGATATTATTTCCGGTTTCCTGGGTGCAGGAAAGACCACATTTATTAAACAGTTATTGAAGGAAGCCATCTCCGGTGAAAAGGTGGTTCTGATTGAGAATGAGTTTGGCGAGATTGGCATTGACGGAGGTTTTTTAAAGGACGCAGGCATCGAGATTCGTGAGATGAATTCCGGTTGTATCTGCTGTTCTCTGGTCGGTGATTTCGGTAAATCCTTAAAAGAGGTTCTGACAAAATATACTCCGGATCGGGTGATTATTGAGCCGTCCGGCGTTGGCAAGCTGTCCGATGTCATGAATGCAGTTAAGAATGTTGCTTCCGAGGTGGAAGTAATGTTGAACAGTGCGGTCACTGTTGTGGATGTGAATAAGTGCCGCATGTATATGAAGAATTTCGGTGAATTTTTCAATAATCAGATTGAAAGCGCCGGAACCATCGTATTGAGCCGTACGGATATCGCAGATCCGAAAAAGGTGCAGGCAGCCGTGGAGATGCTGCGTCTGCATAATGAGAAAGCAACCATCGTAACTACACCCTGCAGTCAGTTGACCGGTGCACAGCTTCTGGAGATTATCGAAAAAGAAGATGACATGGCAGAGGAGCTGATGCGCGAGGCAAGAGAGCATATGCATGAGCACCATCATCACCACGATCATGACGAGGATTGCGATTGCGGTTGCCATGATCACGACCATGATCATGAGCACCATCATCACCACGACCATGACGAGGATTGCGACTGCGGCTGCCATGATCATGACCATCAGCACCATCATCAGCACGACCATGACGAAGTGTGCGACTGCGGCTGCCATGATCATGACCAGGACCACCATCACCACGACCATGACGAGGATTGCGACTGCGGCTGTCATGATCATGACCACGAGCACCACCATCACCATCACCACGACCATGATGAGGAATGCGATTGCGGTTGTCACGACCATGATCATCATCACCATCATCACCATGCAGATGAAGTATTCACCAGTTGGGGGCTGGAGAATGTTCCTGCCATGAGCCGGGAGAAGCTGGAGAAGCTGCTGGACGATCTGGCCTACAGCGAGAAATACGGTGAGGTTCTTCGTGCAAAGGGCATGATTCCGGGAGAAAAGGAAGGCGTGTGGCTGCATTTTGACCTGGTTCCGGAACAGGCCGAGATTCGGGAAGGGATGCCGGATTATACAGGAAAAGTTTGCGTTATCGGTGCAGGCTTGGATGAGGCAGGATTAAAAGCAGCATTTACGGAATAATCATCCTTTTTCGAAAAAAGATCATAGTTTATGAAGGAGAACAACGATGAGTGAAGATAGAATGCCGCTGTTTCTAATCAATGGATTTCTGGAAGCCGGAAAAACACAGTTTATCCGTTTTACCATGCAGCAGGATTATTTCCGCACGGATGGAAAGACGCTTCTAATCGTCTGTGAAGAGGGAGAGGAAGAGTATGATGAGGCTCTGCTGAAGGATACAAAAACGGCAGTTGTTTATGTAGATGAAC
>CAMBLS010000128.1 GCA_945868485.1 uncultured Lachnospiraceae bacterium
AGCTTTTTGAATAGCCACATAGAATGACAAACGCCACTGCCTCATGAGGCGGTGGCGTTCCCTTCATTTAATTAATTTAGTGATGGAATAATCTGATTCCGGTAAATGCCATTACCATATTATATTTATCACAGCATTCAATCACAAGGTCATCTCTTACAGAGCCGCCCGGCTGTGCAATATATTTGACACCACTCTTATGTGCCCTTTCAATATTGTCTGAGAAAGGGAAAAATGCATCCGATCCGAGCGTTACATCCTGATTTCCATCCAACCATGCTCTCTTCTCTTCTCTGGTAAAGACAGGCGGCTTTACCTTGAAACGTTTCTGCCATTCTCCTTCCTTCAGTACATCCTCATATTCATCTCCAATATATACATCAATCGTATTGTCTCTGTCTGCACGTCCTAAAGAATCTACAAATTCAAGATTAAGTACCTGGGGTGCCTGACGCAGATACCAGTTATCTGCTTTCTGCCCCGCAAGTCTGGTACAATGAACTCTGGACTGCTGACCTGCTCCAATACCGATTGCCTGTCCACCTTTTACATAGCATACAGAATTAGACTGGGTATACTTAAGTGTAATCAGTGCAATCTTCATATCGATCAGTGCTTCGTCCGGCAAATCTTTATTCCTGGTAACAATATTAGAAAGCAAATCACCATTAATATCCAATTCATTTCTTCCCTGCTCAAATGTAATACCATAAACCTGCTTTCTCTCAACTGGTGCAGAAACATAGGATGGATCAATCTGAATGATATTATAGTTTCCTTTCTTCTTTTCCTTAAGAAGCTCCAATGCCTCCTCCGTATAACCCGGTGCAATTACACCATCTGATACTTCCCTCTTAATAAGTCTTGCTGTATCCGCATCGCAAACATCAGATAATGCAATAAAATCCCCGAAGGAAGACATTCTGTCTGCTCCTCTTGCTCTTGCATATGCACATGCAAGGGGAGAAAGCTCTCCCAGATCATCTACCCAGTAAATCTTTGCAAGCGTTTCCGTAAGCGGCAGACCTACTGCTGCTCCCGCAGGAGAAACATGCTTGAAGGAAGTTGCTGCCGGAAGTCCGGTAGCTTCTTTTAACTCTTTTACCAGCTGCCATCCATTAAAAGCATCCAAAAAATTAATATATCCCGGCTTGCCATTCAAAACGGTAACCGGAAGGTCACTGCCATCCTCCATAAAAATTCTGGAAGGCTTCTGATTAGGGTTACATCCGTATTTTAATTGAATCTCGTTCATGGTATCCTCCAAATTTTTCTTACTTATTTTTATTTACAATACGTGTTTCATAGGTTCCAGTTGCAATATCAATATATCTTATAAATAATGACACCTTATTTTCCTCATTGAGGCTTGTCCATACCATATCTGTAAATTCGTCAATATTCCCAGCAATTTCCACCAGCTTTGGCTCTCCCTCGAAGCTTGGAAGGGGATTGCCGTCATGCATGTAAGTATGAATAAAATGTCCTTCTCCTGCCACAGGATTTTCATAAGAATAAGTGTATCTGTTGCAGGCATCAGGATTGCCATTATTGCTCTTTAGGATGGACATTAAATAATCATATTTACCATCTTTTACATTCATAAGTCCTGAAATTCTGGGTGTGTAATTGGGTCCATCAGGCTCAAATTCACGACTCCTTAAGGACTGTTCAAAGGTAAGTCCGTCCTTTAATCCCTCATATATAGTATCTGTCTGGTCTCCATTAGTCACAATCGTCATATCATCCAGTACTCTTACCGGTGCATAAATAATGAGACTGGGGTCTTCCAACTTGGAAGGATCAAATGCCTCTGTCCTGATTCCCTCTCCTTCTACTGCAAAAATACGATTACGACTGTTGGAGCTTCTACCCATGATAAAGTAGGCAGTTACTGCCTTAGCCCCATCTGCAGATCTGCCGATTACAATTCCCCTTCCTGGGTATGCATTTTCTTTAAGTTCCTGTGCAAGTGACAACATCTTCATATATCTTCCTCCGTCATGATTAAAAATAAAAAACGTCTGGGCACACTTATAGTATGCTGCCCAGACGGTCGGCTCATTATATCCAATACACTCCCTGTAGGTTCTCCTACACAGGCAATCCTGTTTCCGTCAGTTGTGTATCTGCCTATATAATAAAGGAAGCCTTATCGAATTGCAAGGGCAAATTTACATCTTATCAATGGTTTCTCTTTGCAACACCTTGCCTTTTACCTTCGCATATACTATAAAAAACCTCAAATTAGAAAGTATGTATAACTATGGAAAATTATACCACCCTATCCTTAGAAACCCATTTATTTTTTGCCAGAATCATGAAAGAACATGCTCTTTTTCTGGAAGCAGGATTTCCATGCATCAATGACACTTGGATACAAAGCGCCGATTGGTTCAGAAAACAATTTGAAAATCTCCTTCGCGAAGTTGTAAGAATCAGTAACGGCAAAGTAAATAATCCCATTCTCACATCCAATGAACTGGTGACCAATTATACTATCCCTGCTGAAAAAAGAACTGAAAACCTGAGCGGCATTTCCATCGACAGCCGAATTTCGGAAATGGAGCAAAATCTGCGCTCCGGTTGCATTATGGAAGAAAACTGTGAATTATCTCAAATAATTCAACAGATTAACGAAAGGTCTCTCCGATTACTGGATGGACTGATTGACTTTAAAGAAAATATTCTGGAGGAAGTAGGAAAAGGAAGCCTTTTTAATACAAATTATCCTCTACTGATTAAGCACATCATCCGTGAGGCCAAATTATATCGCGCTACCATAAATGAGTTGATGCGAAACAGGTTGGTTTCCTATAAAGATTTACTGGGAACAGAACAATTCTGGAATAGAATCATGATGGAGCACGCTCTTTTTATTCGCGGTCTTCTTGATCCCTCAGAAGAGGTTCTGATTAACACTGCCGATAACTTTGCACAGGAATATCAACAGCTTCTATTGATGGCAAAAAGACAGGATTGTCGGGCAATGGATGAACTGACAAGAAAATCTCTGGAAGAAACCCTGAAATATCGGGATTTTAAGGCAGCAGGTGCAAAGGGTATTTTAGACTGCAAAATTGCATCAATTATTTTGCCTCTTCTGGCAGATCATGTATTGCGCGAAGCAAATCACTATATCCGAATATTAGAGTGCGGACAAATTTCATCTCTTTAAACAAACTCCACCTCAAAAATGCTGTCCTCATCAATCAGGACAGCATTTTCTTAATAATAAGTTATCTACATTTTATTCTATACTTTTAAGCGCTTCCACCGGATCAATATAATCAAGTGTTTTATCCGTCAGGAAATCTACAATGAGCGCAAATCCAATGGAAAGCGCCACCGTAATCACATAACTTACAAAATGAATGGTAACTGCGAAATAAATGGATGGCATATTCAGGGCATTGGTAAGACATCCTCCTAAAAACCTGCCAATGGGCAATCCAAGAACAATCCCAATTCCTGTCAGTATTAACGTCTCCTTATTCACATACAAATGTACTTCCTTGTCGTAAAATCCAAGAACCTTAATAGTAGCAAGCTCTCTTTCTCTTTCTGAAATGTTGGTAGATGCCAACGTAAACAATACTACAAGCGCAAGACCCGCTGCCATAATGATAATAATATATACCACTACATTAATCAGATAAAAGGCCATCTCAAATTGTTCTCTTTTATCTTCTACACTTTCACAGGATAAAATTCCTTCCTTAGAGCCTAATTGATCTGCCCATGCAATTGTATCCTTACAGGAGTCCTCCAGATTAAGCAGCACTCCGTTAGGCTGATATTCTCCAAACAATTCCTCATAAACTCTCTGAGTCATATAAATGTTGTTGCCCAAATAATTGGTTATCAGACCAGATACCTTTACTTCCTTCTGTATCAGCTCCAAATTTTGTAAATACACAATATCATTTGCATCAAAGTTAAGAATATTAGCAGCATTCTGAGTAATTAAAATACCATCTTCTCTTAGTTCTGTCTGTGCTCCTGCTTCATCCTCCAAGCTGATATAATTCTCCAAACTTTCTCCATCCGGCACCACAAAAAGCTGCACAGCTTCTTCCTTTCCGTCACTGTTCTTGACTTTGATAGAGTCTATCTGCAAATTGCAATATTCTTTTATCTCCGGCATTTCTCTCAAATAAGCAAGTAATGTCTCATTTTCATCCTCGCCGGCAACAGCCATAACATCATAGTGATAAATCCGACTATACTGTCCTGCCAACAGTTCCGCCACAGAATCCTTAATTACGAAACCACATAAAAGCAAAGCTGTACAGCCCATGATTCCTCCAATGGTCATAAACAGACGTTTTTTATAACGAAACAAATTTCTGGCTGTCACTTTATTTAAGAAGGAAAGTCTCGACCAGATAGGTGTAATCTTTTCTAAGAACACGCGGGAGCCCGCTTTAGGTGCTTTGGGACGCATCAATGTTGCCGGCATATGGCGAAGCTCTGCATCACAGGCAATTAATGCTGCTCCGATAATACCGCCTGCAAATAGGATAGCTCCTCCAATCCCATAGGCAATGTCAAACGTATACATATAAATTGGAAACTGATACAGGACAGCAAAAATAATGAATATAATTTTGGGTAGCACCAAAAAACCACAAATATCACCGATTATTCCACCCAGCATACTTGCACCAATTGTATAAACAAGATACTTTTTACGGATTTCCCTATCCGAAAATCCCAGAGCTTTATAGGTCCCTATTAGCCCTCTTTCTTCTTCCACCATTCTGGTAATCGTAGTCAGACCGATTAAAATAGCAACAATAAAAAATATAATCGGAAATACTCTTCCTACCGATTCAATACATGCAGCATCACTCTTTACATTCGCATACCCGCTCAAGGTCGTTCTATCCTGCACATACCACTGTGCCATTTCTATATCGTTAATCTCTTCTTCTGCATCCGCAATTTCTTTGTACGCATCACTGCGCTCCTTTGCAAGCTTCTGTTCATTCTCCAAAAGCTCTTCTTCCCCATCTTCTAATTCCTTTTTCTTTTCTTCAAGCTCTTCTCTGGCATCCTTAAGTTTTCGTTTGTTAATTTCAATCTGCCGCCTGCCTGCTTCCAGCTCCTGTCTGCCAACCTCAAGCTGCGCTCTTCCAGCTTCCATCTGCTGTTGCATTGCTGCTATATCCATACCCGGCAGCATCTGTTCTGATCCTGCAATCATTGTAAGCTGTTTTTCCGACTCAGCAAGTTCTTTTTCCTTTTGAGCTAATTCCTGCTCCCCTTTTTGTATTTCTTTTTCTGCATCTGCTATTTTTTGCTCAGCATCGGCAAGTTCCTGTTCTCCATCCTTTAACTGCTCCCTGCCATCCTCAAGCTCCCTGCGTGCGTCTTCAATCTTCTTGTCAGCTTTGGCAAATTCTTCGTCTGCCTCAGCTTTAACATCTGCAAGTTCTTCCTGTGCTTCCCCCACAATTTCATCATATCTTGCCTTCTGACGTACTTCCTTTAAATCTGAATTTATTATATCAATAACTTCCTGCACCTGGTCACTATAAGCAACACTGTAACAAATCAAATCCCTACTATTATTTAATGTCATGTAAACAGCTGTATAAATGTCACTTTCTACTGCCTCCGGCAGAACAAAAAAGGTGTAATCGATGTTAGAGTTAGAACGAAAAGCCATCATTTCATCCTGGCTGTTTATATTCATTGAATCAATGACCATTCCTGTAATGGTATATTCCGTAACGATAATATTTCTTTCTGATTCCTCATCATCCTCTTCTATATCTTCCTCTATGGTAAGCGTATCTCCAATCTCTTTGCCGCTGTCACGTAAAAAATTTTCTGTAACCGCAATCTCATCCTGCTTTTGAGGCAGCTCACCCTGCTGTAAATAAGGTATGTTGATATTCTGCTCACTTAATACCTTGACCTCCGCATTTTTATTTTGCTCACCAATCCATACCTTAACCTCTTCGCTATAGGTCCCCTCCACACTGTCAATTTTCTCCAGTCCAGCCAGTGCTTCTACATCCCCATCAGTGAGTCCGAGAGTTGACACGACACAAATATCAAAAAGTCCCTGTTTATCATAAAAATCATCTGCCGTGTATCTCAAATCACGGCAGGCAGCCCTCAGCCCGGTTAACATGGTTACTCCGAGAATGGTGATAACCATCAACGAGAAAAAACGTCTTTTATTATTCCTGATGGCACGCCATATGTCCTTATAATATGCTTTCATAACGCGCCTCCTACCATTCAATCTCTGCAATCGGCTTAGGATTGGAATTCTGCGTTATTTCAATTACCTTTCCGCTTTTAAATCGGATTAGTCTGTCTGCCATGGGAGCCAATGCTGAATTATGCGTAATCAGCAAAACAGTAATCCCTTCTTTTCTACAGGTATCCTGCAACAGCTGCAAAATTTGTTTCCCCGTATTATAATCCAGCGCCCCTGTCGGCTCATCACATAATAACAACTTAGGGTTTTTGGCCAGTGCCCTTGCAATAGATACTCTCTGCTGTTCTCCACCTGATAACTGTGCAGGAAAATTATTTTTACGCTCCCCAAGCCCTACCTTTTCCAGCGTTTCTCCCGCATCCAGAGAATCACTGCATATCTGCGCTGCAAGCTCGACATTTTCCAATGCTGTCAAATTCGGAACAAGATTATAGAACTGAAATACGAAACCAATGTCCGTCCTGCGATATCCCACCAGCTGCTTCTTACTGTATTTCGTAATATCATTTCCATCTACCATAATTTGGCCAGCTGTTGGCACATCCATTCCGCCGAGAATATTAAGAGCTGTAGTTTTTCCGGCCCCTGAGGAACCAAGAATGACTGCCAGCTCTCCTTTTTCTACTTGGAAACTCGCTTGATCCAATGCTACAATACGAGTCTCTCCGTTTTTGTATTCTTTTGTAATATCATTAAATTCTATGTATGCCATACAAATCTACTCTTTCCCTTTTAACTCTTATTCATTTAAATTGCTATGATTGTACCGCACTTCGAAACACGATTTCAATTGTTTTAAATAGAATTAATAGTTTTTTAATTTTTAATGAAAACAGGAGAAATGTTGATATATCAACATTTCTCCTACTTCTCAACAATGCCGGCGACCGGAATCGAACCGGTACGGGAGGTTAGTCCCGCAGGATTTTA
>CAMBLS010000129.1 GCA_945868485.1 uncultured Lachnospiraceae bacterium
AAGCTCAGTGATAATCAATCCCATCTGAAGACCCCAGTCTCCTAGATGAATGTCACCAATCACGTCATGTCCGGCATATCTTGCAATCCTCTTAATGCTCTCTCCAATGATTGCAGAGCGCAGATGCCCTACATGGAGTGGCTTAGCCACATTCGGTCCGCCATAATCCACAATAATCTTACTGGGCTTTTCGGGCATTTCAAGACCAAATTTCGGTTCTTCTACCATTCCCTTCAGATATTCCGTAACAAAGCTTTCCTTTACTTTAAGATTCAAAAATCCAGGATTTACTGCCTCCACCTGAAGGAAAACATCACTATCCTTACACCGATTTGCAACCTCGCCCGCGATCATGATGGGAGCTTTCTTATAAAGCTTAGCCCCTGCCATAGCACCGTTACACTGATATTCACAGAGGTCTGGCCGGTTAGAGAGTGTTACCTTGCCAAGCTCTCTGTCATAGCCAGCTGCCTCAAATGCGTTTTTCATTTCTTCTGAGATTAAATCCAGAAACTTCTTCATTTTCCGTTTCCTCCAAACAAATACTGATAAGTTCTGATAAAGCCCTTTACGGCTTCAACATTACTATCCTATCATTTTGACTGCCTTTTAGCAAGATGGCAGTTTCCATGAACAGCTGCCGCGCAGCTATGGAAATCTTCTCCGCCAAACCTTTACCGTCCTGCTTCCCTCTCCAGCTTCGAATAAATGCAGCCACAGTAATCCTGCCTATATAAATCATATTCCTTAGACAGTTCTATGGAACGCTGATACCCATTCTTTTTCTTAAAATCTGAGGGCAGAAAAGGCACACTATATTCCTGCGCCAGTCTCTCCCCAATCTCATTGAGCTTTGCCGCATTTTTTAAGGGACTAATGGTAAGAGTGGTAGTAAAATAATCTGCCTGCAGCTCCTTTGCCCTCTTAGCAGTTTCCCGAAGACGCAGTTCATAGCACACAAAGCATCTCTCTCCGCCTTCCTTACAGTTTTCAAGCCCCTTTACACTGTCAAAAAATAATTCTCTTTGATAGTCTCCCTCTATCACCTCAATCGGATATGCTTCAGTGAGATTCACATCCTCCAATTGTCTGTTAAACTCCCGAATCAGCCTTTTTTGTTCCTCAACCCGCTTGAAATATTCCTCCTGCTCCGTGATATTAGGATTATAATAGAACACAGTAATGGCAAAAAATTTCCGCAGATATTCAAGTACATAACTGCTGCAGGGTGCGCAGCAGCTGTGTAAAAACAACCTTTTCCCCCTGTTCTGCTCATTTTCCAATATCTGTTCCAGTTCCTTTGAATAGTTCCTGTTCATCTCCCGACTATCCCTTCCTTACATACGCACGATCTCAACAAAAAACTTACCAATAATCTGTGTCAAAAAGACGGCCTGTTACCAGACCGCCTTATTTACCATACACTATTTTACTGACTTTGAACACCCCTTATTTCTTTAAAGGGCTCTTTCTATAGATAATGTCATCTCTGCCAGGACCGTTGGAAACCATGGTAATGGGATAACCAATCTGATCCTCGATAAATTCCACATACTTTCTACAGTTCTCCGGAAGTTCCTCAAAGCTCTTAATGCCACGGATATCACATTTCCATCCGGGGAGCGTCTTTAACACCGGTTTTGCCTTTTCCAGCTTGCAGGTTACCGGGAAATCGGTTGTTACCTCTCCATCAATCTCATAACCTACACAGACAGGAATTTCATCCAGATAGCCTAATACATCCAATACCGTAAATGCCACATCAGTTGTTCCCTGCAATCTGCATCCGTATTTGGAAGCCACACAGTCAAACCATCCCATACGTCTCGGACGTCCGGTGGTTGCACCGTATTCGCCGCCATCACCGCCACGGCGTCTCAATTCGTCTGCCTCATCTCCGAAGATTTCAGATACAAACGCACCTGCACCTACCGCAGAGGAATAAGCCTTGCAAACCGTAATAATTTCTTTAATCTCATAAGGTGGAATGCCTGCACCAATGGCGCCATAGGCTGCCAGCGTTGAAGAGGAGGTAACCATGGGATAAATACCATGATCGGGGTCCTTCAAAGTTCCTAACTGTCCTTCTAACAGAATAGTCTTTCCTTCCTTCAATGCTTTGTCAAGATATGCTGATACATCACATACATAAGGCTCTACCATCTTTTTATATTCATGTAAAGTTTCAAGCAGCTCGGCGGGGTCAATGAGTGGTTTATGATACATATGCTCCAGCATTACATTCTTTGTCTCACAAACCCTTTGAACCTTTTCCTTCAATGTTTCCTCATCAAAAAGCTCGCTTACCTGAAAACCAATCTTGGCATATTTATCTGAATAAAAAGGTGCAATTCCCGATTTGGTGGAACCAAAGGATTTGCCACCTAGTCTCTCTTCCTCATACTGATCAAACAAAATGTGGTAGGGCATTACCATCTGTGCCCTGTCTGACACCAGTATCTTGGGCATCGGTACATTTCTGTCGGTAATGGACTTAATTTCATTAAACAAAACCGGAATGTTAAGTGCAACACCATTGCCGATAATACTGGTTGTATGATTATAAAATACACCTGACGGCAGCGTATGCAGTGCAAATTTTCCGTAATTATTTACAATCGTATGTCCCGCATTGGCACCTCCCTGAAAACGGATAATGATATCCGCCTGCTGTGCAAGCATATCAGTGATCTTACCTTTTCCTTCATCGCCCCAATTGGCTCCAACTACTGCTTTAACCATTTTTATTTCCATGCCTTTCTCACTTAAGGATAATTCCAACAGAAATTGTCCTCAAATACTTATCATATCCTGTTACACTATGATTATACTTCTTGCATGGTTATAAGCAAAATCAATTTTTTTTATGTTTATTATAATTTTTGTTTATAATCTCCTGTTATCTTTATATCCATACTTCCTGACCGAAAACCTTCTAAATCCAAAGTTATGTAAACATATCCAAGTTGTTTTAGGTAACCTGTGATTTCTTCTTGATGAGCCATGATAACAGGAAACTCTTCCTGATTCACTTCAATTCTGGCAATTTCGTCATGAACCCTCATCCGAACATTATGTAAACCCATTTCCTTTAGATATGTCTCTCCCTTTTCCACCTGCGCCATCTTTTCATAGGTCAGTTCCGTTCCATAAGGGAAACGAGTGGCAAGACATGGTGCAGAAGGTTTAGATGCCACCGACAGTCCGAATTCCGCTGCCAGCATTCTGACCTCCTGCTTGGTAAGACCAGCCTGCGCAAGAGGACTGATAATCTCAAGCTCCCTTAATGCCTTGATACCCGGACGATATACATGAAGGTCATCCTCATTAGTTCCTTCCATAATAATGCTGATTCCCAAGCGTTCCGCTTCTCTACGAAGCCTTAGAAACAAGTATTTTTTACACAAATAGCAGCGATTTATCGGATTATTCATAATGCCAGCTTCCTGAAGCTCATCGATTTTGATTACCATGTGTGTTGCGCCGATTTCGTTACAAGCAGCGCCGGCTTCCTCCATCTCTCTTACCGGATGCAGCTTTGTCTGCATGGTTACACCGTATACTTGTTTTCCAGTTTTCTTCGCAGCTTCACAGCATAGCTTTAAAAGCATGGTGCTGTCTACCCCACCCGAAAAGGCTACCATCACATCCTGCACGGCATATTCGTCTATCATTTTAAAAAGCTGAACCTTTTTTTCAATATAACTGCTCATGGCTTCTCCACTTTAAATACTCCGTTTCAATTCATCCAGAATCTGGCCTAAAGGACGTCCGCTCTGTTTAGCAAGTCTGACAGCACTTTCATATTCAGGATAATATTTCGTCTGTCCATCCGGCATGGTACATTTCTTTACATCTAATTCTCCGAATGCAAGCTTAACACTGATGGTTTCCCGCTTTAATATTGTACGTTCCATAGCGATACGTCGAATTCCAATGGTAGTTGTTTCCTGAAAAATAATCTGCTCCAATTCCTCAATCTTATTTTCATCACAAATAACAACCAGCTCATAGGCGGGACGATTCTTTTTCATGAACACAGGTATATAATGAACATCTCTTGCACCGGCATTCATTAATTTGTCCATCACATATCCAAGAAGTTCTCCACTGCAGTCATCAATGTTGGTTTCCAGCTTATAAATGATGTCACTTTCTTCCCCTGTATAGCTCTTTTCTGTCTTTTCACTTTCAATCAACATTGCCCGAAGTAAACTGGGTCTTTCATAATTGCGTTTTCCCGCTCCTACCCCGATTTTCCTTACTGTAAACTGCTTTGGTAGTACGGAAGAAGTCTGTATTGCTGCAACAATAGCTGCCCCTGTAGGGGTTACCAGCTCGCCTTCGATTTCTGTCATTCTGACTGGAAGCTTATACTTCTCCATAATGTTTACTACTGCCGGAACCGGAATAGGCAAAATTCCATGCTGACATCTTACGGTTCCTCTTCCTTCACACACACATGGCACAATCACCTCTGTAATATCCAGCTCGTCCAGACAAACAGCCACTGCCACAATATCCACAATAGAGTCCACTGCTCCCACCTCATGGAAATGCACCTGCCCGGACGGAATGCCATGTGCCTTAGCCTCTGCTTCTGCAAGCACTTGAAAAATGTGAGTTGCAGTAGCCTTAGCCCGATCACTGATGCCTGCCTTCTCAATAATCTCAAAAACCTCTGAAAGCCCTCTGTGCTCGTGATGATGATGCCCTGCCTCATGCTGATGCACTTCTTCATGATGATGCTCTGCTTCATGCTGGTGCGCTTCTTCATGCTGGTGCTCCTCATGGTGATGCTCCTCATGGTGGTGGTCCTCATGGTGATGCGTATGACCATGTAAATATTCCATGTCATGATCATGATTTTCATGAATCTCGTCCAGCTTTACATTAAAATCGCATACATCCAGACCGGCCTTTTTCACCCTGCTAATTTCAATTTCAAATCCCTGTACAGGAAGACTTTTCAGTGCTTTCATCAGAACTTCATGATTTACGCCCAAATCCAGAAGCGCTGCCACTGCCATGTCTCCACTGATTCCACTGTTGCACTCTAAATATAATGTCTGTCCCATTATTTTTCTCCCTTCTGCTCATACCCACAGCCCAATCGGTTAATCTGCGTTGCAATGTATCCTGCACCATATCCATTATCAATGTTTACAACAGCAATCCCATTTGCACAGGAATTAATCATAGTAAGCAAAGCAGAAAGCCCATGCATGCTTGCGCCATATCCTACAGAGGTGGGTACCGCAATAACCGGTCTGCTGACCAGCCCGCCAAGTACACTGGCAAGTGCTCCCTCCATGCCTGCAACTGCAACTACACAGTTTGCTTCCTGTATCACGTCCAGTCTGGAAATCAGCCTGTGCAGTCCACTGACCCCGACATCATAAATCCTGTCTACATTTGAGCCAAAATACTCTGCCGTCTGCGCCGCTTCCTCTGCTACCGGGATATCAGCCGTTCCCGCTGTGCAGACTGCAATCCTTCCGCTTCGTATCTTATCTGGCCTCTCCACCTTCAGGATATGAGATACCTCATCATAGGTAACCTGTGGAATTACCGCCCTTACTAATTCAAATTGCCTTGCATCTGCTCTGGTTCCAAGCACCTCTCCGTTTTCTTCCATCAGCTTCTGATAAATACTGACAAGAAATGCATCCGGTTTTCCACTACAAAATACTACCTCTGGAAACCCGGAACGTATTTCCCTGTGTGTATCCAGCTTAGCATATCCCAATTCCTCAAAAGGCTGTTTCTTAAAGTATTTTTCTGCTTCTTCTACCGATATGCTTCCTTCTCTTACCTGCTCTAATATCTGTCTTGCTTCCACCCAAATTCCTCCATATGCTATTCTCTAAAAAAGGCATCCAAACCTGTAAGCCTGAATGCCCCTTAATATGATCATCATTTCGATAATTAAGCAACTATTTGATTTCTACAACCCATCCCTCAGGTGCCTTGATTGTACCCATCTGAATACCGGTAAGTGTCTCATACAGCTTCTTGGTAACAGGACCCATCTCTGTCATTCCGCTGGGGAAACAAATTTCTTTACCGTGATCCACAACCTTTCCTACCGGAGAAATCACTGCAGCTGTACCACACAAACCGCATTCTGCAAAGTCTTTCAATTCGTCCAAATAAACTTCTCTTTCTTCAGCTTCCAGTCCCAGGTATTCCTTAGCAACCTGTACCAGTGAACGTCTTGTGATAGAAGGAAGGATACTGCTTGACTTAGGAGTTACTACCTTGCCGTCCTTGGTAACAAACAGGAAGTTTGCCCCACCTGTTTCTTCTACCTTGGTTCTGGTCTTTGCATCCAGATACATATTTTCATCAAAGCCCTGTTTATGCGCATCTACAATCGCATGAAGACTCATTGCATAATTCAGTCCCGCTTTGATATGACCTGTACCATTCGGCGCTGCACGGTCAAAATCAGAAACACGGATGGTCAAAGGCTTCACACCGCCCTTAAAATAAGGTCCAACAGGTGTTGTGAAAATTCTGAACTGATACTCATCAGCCGGCTTAACACCAATTACAGGGTTACTTCCAAACATATAAGGTCGAACATACAATGTTGCTCCGCTTCCATAGGGAGGAACATATGCCTCATTCGCCTTGATGGTCTTAATTACTGCCTCAACAAATTTATCTTTAGGGAAAATAGGCATTTCAAGGCGTGCCGCACTCTGCTCCAACCTCTCGCCGTTTAAGTCAGGACGGAAAGTAACAATACGTCCATCAACGGTTGTATAAGCTTTCATGCCCTCAAATACTGTCTGCGCATATTGTAAAACGCCTGCACATTCATTAATAACCACGTTGGCATCCTCTGTCAAAATGCCGTCGTCCCAGGCGCCATTCTTATAATTGGATACGAATCTGTAATCTGTCTGGATATAGCCAAATCCAAGATTGGCCCAATCAATGTTTTTCTTTTCCATTTCTTTGCGCTCCCTCTTATGTTTTTTTGTTTAAATCCAATAAATCTTACTTATTATCATACTTTTTCCTTTAAAAGTCAATAGGTTTGACTGCCGCATATAGGCTTGACTGCTGCGCAATCATCGCAACCGTTCAGCGTGATTTGCGCTCATATTTCAGAAAATGATAGGTGATATCAAAATAAGTCTGTTCCTCACTGT
>CAMBLS010000130.1 GCA_945868485.1 uncultured Lachnospiraceae bacterium
CCGGCGAACTGGTACCGATCATTTCCCGTGACCAGTTTGAAAAAGAAGCGGAAAGATTCCTTGAAAGATATTGCCCTGAAGCGATGGAAAAACCGATATGTCTTCCGATAGATCAGATTGCTGAGGAAATGAAGCTAAAAGTGATAGAGGACATCCCGCTTTCAGATGAGCTGTTGTACTTTGGGACAGTTGTATTTGACGACGGGAATATCCTTGACAAGCATAGGAAGATAACAATCAGAAATGCCCAAAGAGGAACTGTTTACCTGGATCCAAGAGTTTCGTATGAGAGATCTATTGGAACGAGAAGGACAACACTTGCGCATGAATGTTTTCATTGGCACAGACATCAGCCGTATCATGTTCTGATGAGAATGATTGGTGCCGATGATAATTTGGGTAGAGCAATTCAATGCCAGATAGCTGCCGGGACTACGGATTCTGATAAATGGAAGGCTGTGGATTGGATGGAGTGGCAGGCAAAGGGGGTTGCTCCTAAGATTCTGATGCCTGAAAAGACGGTGCGACCGCTTGTCGACAAGCTTCTGGTTGAATTTGCCGGCAATGATCCAGTATCAGTTTCCACATTTGAGAGGATTATTGATGCTCTTGCCGATACATATGATGTATCGCGTCAGGCGGCTAAGATCCGTCTCATTGAACTAGGCTACACCAAGGCGGAGGGAGCATATCCATATGTTAATGGTAAATATGTTAGCGGATATTCGTTCGACGCCGATGCCCTTGAAAAAGATCAGACATTTACGATTCCGTATGCGGATCTCCTGAAAGCTTACTGCTATGACAGAGATTTCCGAAAACTGATTGATGCTGAGAAATTCAGGTACATAGATGGTCATGTATGCCTGAATGAAGATAAATATATTGTCCGTGATGACGATGGGACGGTTTCGCTGAGCAACTATGCCATTAATCATATTGATGAATGCTGCCTTGTATTCATGAGAGGGTACAGTTATCAATCCAAGTACCAGGGGCTTAAGAATTATGCGTTCTTCATGCGCAATTCGGCACCGCAGGAAGATCAGATCGAGTTTTCATTTGAACTGAATAAGCATAATAAGACATTGCTAGCTCAAATACAGAACGCAGGGAAAAGTGCATCGGCACTGCAGCGGTATCCGGGATCGTTTTCTGAAACGCTTGTACAGCTCATGAAGGATAAAAAGTTATCGGTAAAAAAGCTTGCGGATGGCTCTCTTGTCGGCGAGAAGACAATTCAACGACTGAGAAATAACGAAGAGTATCCTACGACAAAGCAGACGGTTCTGGGCTTATGCTATGGTCTGAAGTTGACCATACCGGAGGCGGAGATGTTGTTAGGAAAAACAGATTTTAGCTTGAAAGGGACTTCACCTGAGAATAATGCTTATCGCTGTACACTGGGGTCTTGCGCAGAACTGAGCATTTATGAGGTGAATGAGATGCTGGTGGCGAACGGATATTTGCCATTTGGTAGTTCTCCGTCGGAGTGATTACGATTTGGAATAATGTACGATAATGTAAGGATTTATAAAGATGAGGAGATTGGTAACATGGCAATTAATATAGCACCTAGATCATTGGATACGGAACTTAGCGAGTTGATGCGTGATGTGACATCGGGAAAGGCTCAGCTTCCGGAGTTTCAGCGCAGCTGGACTTGGGACGATGGACGTATCAGAGGTATTTTAGCCAGCTTATCACAGGGATATCCTATGGGGGCGATTATGCGCCTGGAATGTTGAAATGAAAACGTGAAGTTCAAGTATCGTCCTATTGAAGGGGTGAAGAATGTTACCGTAGCACCGAATTATCTTATCCTTGATGGACAGCAGCGTCTTACATCAATGTATCGTACAACTTGCTCTACCGATGCGGTTTTCACTAAAACAGATAAGGGAAAGGAAATAAAGAGATTCTATTATCTGGATATAAAGAAATGCCTGGACGATAACGAGGATCGTTATGATGCTATTGTTCCGGTTCCGGAAGACAGAAAAGTTAAAACGGATTTTGATCGTAAGGTTCTTCTGGATCTTTCAACCAAGGAACTGGAATACGAAAATGAGATGTTTCCGATCAACATTATCTTTGATGGAAGTGCACGTGAAGACTGGGCTGACGGATATAAGGAATACCACGAGTATGGGAAAGAATTTATGGAACGCTATAAGAAGTTCCGGACAGAGGTTATTGAAACGATTACTGGGTACAAACTTCCGGTTATTACACTTGGAAGGGAAACGCCACGTGAAGCAGTCTGCAAGGTATTTGAGAATGTGAACACCGGTGGCGTTGCACTTACTGTGTTTGAGTTGGTTACAGCCACATTTGCAACATACGAATTTGATTTGAGAAAAGATTGGGAAGAGTGTAGGGATATTATTTGGGGTAAGAATGAGCCTCTTAACACAGATGTGATGAAGGGTGTTGATGAGACGGCATTCTTGACCACGATTACTCTGTATACCAGCTTTTTCGCTGAGACGGCTACAACCTGTAAGAAGAAAGATGTTCTGGGCCTGGAGTTTGAATCCTATCAGGCAAACAAGGCTGCTGTTCTTGAGGGATATAAGATGGCAAGGAAGTTCCTGTTTAGCCAGTATGTATTTAGAATGAGGGATCTTCCGTATACGACACAGCTTATTCCTCTTGCGGCAATATGTGCAGTGATTGGAAAGAGCAACTTCAATCTGCCACAGACACAGAAAATACTTGCACGCTGGTTCTGGTGTGGAATTATGGGTGAAATGTATGGCGGTGCAAATGAAACCAGATTTGCAAATGACATAGAGGATGTCGTTGCGGCTATTCAGGGAAAAGAGAGTCAGAACCGTACTATCAATTCTTCATACTTTTCTGCTACAAGACTGATGTCTCTGCAAACCAGAAACAGTGCGGCATATAAGGGTATCATGGCTCTCGTATACCGTGAGAGCTGCCGGGATTTTATGAAGGGCACTACAATGGATATTGTTAAAAGCATGGATGAATCACCGGATATTCATCACATTTTCCCGGAGGCTTACTGCATAAAACAAGGATATCCAAAAGCTAAATGGAATTCAATTATCAATAAGACTCCGTTGCTTCCGGAATCGAACAGGCAAATCGGTGGCGAAGCACCGAGTAAGTATAGCCAGAAAATTATGAAGGCAGCGCAGATAGACGAAACACAATTGAGGTTAAGGGTTGAATCACATCTGGTGAATTACGCTGCTTTTATCCAAGATGATTTTGATACTTATTTTATTGATAGGGCAAAAGCAATCATGAAAGTGATTGAAGGTGCGATGGAAAAGACTATTTCTGATAAAGGGTCAGAACAGACGATTAACAGCTATGGAGTGAGTCTGGAAGATTAATTTAAGGAACTGGGGTAGCATCGAAGATACAAATATAAAACAGATGCTGAAAGAATTTAAATAGGGCTCTGACTTTGGCACAGGAGTTTATAAGCCCTGAACTACGTGAGCATGAAAAAGAGAGAAATTATGAGTAAGGATGTGAATTTTATGCAGCATTTGCTGTTAGGAAATGGTATTGATATCCAGTTTGGTGGTCCGGCATACACAAGTAGATATATCATTAAAAGAATAAAATATAAGGCTCTTCAAGATGGATATGATGAACTATTTGGATATAAGATATCAGCCAATGAGCTGATAAATCTTCTAAACAGTTTTGTTAATGAAACAAATAGCATTTTATGTGGAGATTATGATTGTTACGCAAATGATAAAGATACTTTAGAAGCATTAGCAGATTTTAAGGATCGTTATAAGCATCAAGTTGATCAAATCGATGACATTATGCTGGAAGATTGGCTGTTTGTGGTGCATATGTTCTTTCTTAAAAATACTGATTTGGAGGAAAATAGACAGGCAGCAGTTCAAGGTTTTGAAAGATTGCTTTTGGATGCAATATATAACGATGGTTTAGTTCAGGAATTATACAAATTTATGAAGAAACCAGTAAAAAAATTTCTTTTCCAATTCGATTCAATTTTTACTTTGAATTATGATAATAATATTGAAGCATTGACCAAGAAAACGGTATATCATTTGCATGGGGATTTTTCTGAACTAGCAGATTCTGAGAATGAAAAAACAGTCAGTGGATATATTAGAAAATCCGATAACACTACAGTGTATCAAGAAGGACTTCAACATTGTTATTGTAATGCATTGCTTAATTACAGCGGTCGATTAAAGAAAAAACGTATTAATGAATGTGATGCGGCGAACAAAGCACTGGAAGAACTTGTCGAGAAATGCAGGGTGGACGAAACAATACTTGAAGATTTGAAAAGCGTGAATGCGTCAGTTTATGCACAGGTTAAAACTAAAATTGCGCATCCAGAGCTTATGGCTTGTTCTGATTATCACTATAATGACCTTTGTACCATTTCCGGTGAATTACATATTTTAGGGATGTCACCAAATAATGATGCACATATTTTTGATGCAATTTTAAATAATTCACAGTTAACTAAGGTCGTGTTTTATTATAGAGATCCAAAGCATAAAGAGTTTATTGAAGCTAATTATTCTAGAGACTTGTTCGAATGCATTGAGGTGGAAGATTTATGGAGAAGATTGGATTGTTTGACTCCACGATATAATTGTAATTATACATTTCCAAAAGAAATAGACAATTTTGTTAAAGCTTTTAATGCTCTCTCAATGGATGAAATATCAACAAATCAGGTAAAAGAAGCGTTAAAGCAAATAACAAGAGGAGATATGGTGCGACTGTGCAAATTAGTGAAAGCTGATATTCAAAAAAGGAACCCAAAGCATATGTCAACGAATGAAAAAGATTTCATAAAGCAAAATGCAAGTATCAGTTATATTGCCTTGCAACAAGGTATTTTACCTACGGTTTTGTATTTGATTTGTGTTATGAATTTTGATGTTATAAAAGATTAATTATTATGTGGCCTCTAGCGTTGAACCGGAGGCCACTATTTTGTTAATCTTTTTTGTAAAATTTGGTCTGGTATCCGTCGCCTCTGATCAGGATGTCCGGCATCCAGTCGGGAGACTTACCCATAACAGAAGTGATGTTGCTAACAGCCGTATCTTCAGGACATTCTATGATAAGTTCATCATGGACATGTCCGCAGATCTGCTGGTCTGAGAGATTATGCATGGCATAGCATAGAAGGTCTCTGGAAACTGCCTGCACGATATTCTCCACAAATTTCGGACCGTAGGATTCTATTCGTTCCCATTTCTTGGTGGAGCCGATGCCTTCGTAGGTGACTGATTCTCCACCGAACCGGTTTTCACCAATCTTAGGCTTTACATAGCTGAGCATTCGACCGGAAGGAAGCCTGATGAAAAGCATGCCGCTCTTGTAGCAGAATTTTATGCCACGAACCACTGTAGGAGTGTGCTGTTTGATGGTAGTCTTGACT
Organism: uncultured Lachnospiraceae bacterium; assembly: GCA_945868485.1. Taxonomy (GTDB): domain Bacteria; phylum Bacillota; class Clostridia; order Lachnospirales; family Lachnospiraceae; genus Suilimivivens. The sequence goes on from CAMBLS010000130.1 coordinate 5,426, forward strand.
GCAGTATCAACATCCCACCAGAAGGCTGTTATCATAGGATTTGAATTTCGCCAGGAATCGACCAGTGGTTGCAACTCTTCTTCGGTCAAGGCCATCTCCAGTGCACCCATGGATTTCAGGGCACCAACTGATCCGCCATATCCCAGGGCAAGCTCGGCGATTTTACCTTTCTGCCTGAGGTGAGAGTTTATACCATGCTTTTCAACAGGTACTCCAAACATTTGACTTGCTGAGGCACAGTAGATATCTTTTCCTTCTGCAAATACTTTGGAACGCCAGGCTTCTCCTGCAAGGTGTGCAAGGACTCTGGCTTCGATGGCAGAGTAGTCGCTTACGATGAATTTGTATCCCGGTCTTGCGATGAAGGCGGTACGAATAAGTTGTGATAAAGTATCCGGGATATCATCATAAAGCATTTCCAAGGTATCATAATCACCGGTACGAACCAGCTCACGAGCTTCCGTAAGATCTGGCATGTGGTTCTGCGGCAGGTTCTGCAGCTGAATTAGTCGGCCGGCCCATCTGCCTGAGCGATTGGCACCGTAGAATTGGAACATGCCGTGAGCACGACCATCTTTACAGACGGCATTCTGCATTGCCTGGTATTTCTTAACAGAGGATTTTGCAAGCTGAAGTCTAAGTTTGAGGGCTTCTGCAATATTACCATCGGTCTCTTTTATCAGTCCGGCAACATCCTTCTTACCAAGGGATTCTGTCTCCACGCCATTATCAGCGAGCCATTGTTTCATCTGGACGACACTGTTGGGATTGTCAAGGTTTGTGATATTCTGCATTGCAATCATGAGCTCTGCTTTTGATTTTTCATTAAATGCGATTGCATTCTTCACCACATCCATATCCAGCATAATTCCCCGGTCATTGATTTCCTGATCGATGTGATACTCATTCCATATAGAATCCGGAACCGGGAATTTAGATAATCTCTGTTTGATAGATAGTTCTACCTCAACATCTCTGCGATTGTAGGATTTGAAGCTTTCCCATTTATCCGGTGCATGTTCCGGGAGATTTCTGGTTCTGCCACCATTCGCCTTGGTAGCTTTGCAAGGACAGCAGAAGTATTTGATCAAGTCCTTGCCTTCCTTCATTTTCTGATCCTGAAGCTTCAGGACTGCGCCAACACCTTCCAGTGAGAGTGGTAAGCCCATATAGGCTGACCAAATCATAGTGCATTTCCAAGAGGATGGATTCAGATAGTTGTGTACTGGATCATCCTCTGAATTGTAAGATTTGAAATATTCAGGATGATGATTCCGGAGCCAGTTAGACAAACAGACTCTTTCGAAGGAGGCGTTAAAAGCCCATTTTGTTATATTCTCATCAGATAGTGCTTCCAGGATTTCTGTTGGTATTTCATCACCTGCAGTAAGGTCATAGACTACTACAGGCCCATTATCAACAGAAACGCCGAAGAGCAGTATCTCAAAATGATCAGACTCTGCGTACTTGTATGCTCCACACTTGGAGATATCAATATCGCTATAGGTCTCTAAATCTATTGACAATTCTTTTATCATAATCTTTTTCCTTTACAAAAACGGCAGCGGCACTTTGTAGGTACCGCCGCCTGGTGATTAGTTTTTGTCAGTTTTTTCAGTTTTCGGCTTGAACCACTTTGGACAGAGCCAGTGGAGGAAGCGTTTTACTACGCCGAGGAACCAACGCCAAACTGCAATCA
>CAMBLS010000131.1 GCA_945868485.1 uncultured Lachnospiraceae bacterium
TACCTCCAGTGTGGGAAGTTATTTGCTATCTTTAAAGGAAGGGCATAGAGCACTTAAGGATAATGATATAAAAGGTGCATTTATAATTGACATTTTCAGGACTTGTAGAGTGTTTTGGCAGTTTTTGGCGCACGAATGATCTTAATATTTTGAGGAGAGAAGGAAAGAATTTAAGAATGAAAATAGAGAAGTATAAAGAGATTGCAATTAAATTTGGTATTAGTTTAAGTATGTTGCTTATTTTTTGGGGCGGTATGCTGAGAAAGAGCTTTAATGCTGATACACTGGGGCATATGTTTTCTCGGGACGCAGATATTGCATGGCGTATAGCAGATGGTAGATATGTGATTGCGTTGGTAGACACGACTTTATTGAAACTAGGAATAAGAACTACGGATAATTTAAGTGTATTTATGCTTTTTACATTTTTGATTTTTGCGATGGCGATGGTGGTTGTACAAAAAATATTTGTGCCGTGGCAACCGGAAGAACAGTGGGAAAGAATCGGATATTTTTGCAGTGTGAATTTAGTGTTTTTAAATACTTTATTTGCAGAAATACTGATGTTTAGCGAAATGAGCGTTTATTTTGCACTGGGATATTTACTGGCAGCAGTGGGAGTAGACAAGTTTGTTCAAAAAAAATACACTTCAATGATTTTACTGTTTGCTGCGGCAGTGTGTACGTATCAATTCACAATGATTTTTGCTGCAATTCTTATTGCGTTTCATATATGTCTGAAATATAGGGAGGAGTTGAATTTTAAGGCAGTTATAGAAGAAATAGTTGGCATTATAGCATGTATGGGTTTGGGAATATTAAATTATTTAAGCATAAGATTGTTGAAAATCTTTGGAATTATTGATCATGCTAATAAATCTGTTGGATGGGAAATTAACACCCAGAAGATGACAGTGCTTAAAAAAAGCCTGATTAGTCTTTTTAAAAATGGACATGAAATATTTCCTAATTTGTGGATTCCGCTTCTATTTGTTTTAATACTTTTTTTAATTATAACATATAGTTGCGTAAAAGATAGAACAGTTAAAAAAATTCCATTTATCGTAATTGTTTTTTGGGGAAGCATGGCTCTTATTTATAGTCTTCCAATGATACAGTCAGAACTTTATTTTCCTCCCAGAATGGCTTTTTGCTTTTATCTGATACAGGGGATGCTGGCAGTTACAGCATATGCTTTAAGCAGAAAGGAGGTGCGCAGGTTGCTCACATTTGTATGTGTGTGCTATTTAATGGTGCAGCTTCTCTTTTCTGATTTCATTGTAACCAATCATTTTGTTAGCAACACATTGGATGAAGTGTATGCAAACATGATGTATCAGGAGGTTCTGAAATACGAGGAAGAAACCGGAAATGTGGTTACCAAAATGGCAATCTATAAAGATGATTATGCACCAGATCACTATGAGGAAGTAAGTTTTCGCACAGATCAGATTAATGAAAAGGTATTAGGAATTGTAAGTAAGTCTCTGGTGTGGAAAGTGACGGGACGAGAGTTTGACAAAATAGATCCTTTGGATGATATTTATGAGCAATATTTCAAAGGGAAAGACTGGGATTATTTTGATTTGTCAGAACAGTTGGTTATCATAGATGATACAGCGCATTGGTGTATCTTTTAGGTAGTATTATATAAAATGTGTCCTGTTACAGGACATGAAATATGAATAAGTATAATAAAATATTCGTGTCAAATGCAATGGAGATAAATGATGGCACGAATAATTGATTATGAAGCACAGAATATTGTTGGAGAAAATATTAGAAAATTCAGAGAAGAAAGGAAATTAAGCCAAAAGGAACTTTCCGAGAAATTGGAGACTCAGGCAATCTATATTTGCAGAGGTTCTATTTCTAGAATAGAAAGTCATGAGAGAACAGTAACGGATTTCGAATTAAGAGCCATGGCGCAGGTGCTTAAAGTGTCAATTGAAGAACTGTTTGAGGAAGTGTCAGTTTGAGAATGCTTCATTGTATTTAAGAAAGATTAGAAGGAGAATACAAATGAAGAAAATGAGATTGAAGGAAAAGCTGTTGATACTTTTTATTGGAATGGTTTTCTGTGTGGCACAGACGGGAAGGGGAGAAATGTCACTAAAAGCGCAGGCGGCAGAGCCTATAGTTATAACATCCTTGGTAGTGGAAACAACTTTTGACAGACAAGGAGTCATTGCAAAATGCAGTTATCAAAACTATAGTGCACTAAGTGGCTGTGAGATGAGATTGTATTTGTATAGACAGGAAGACAGCGGGATTTCTGTAATTGCGCAGAAGGCACTTGCCTATGCAGATCAAGGGAATGAAAGCATAAATCCTGTGCAGGTGAGCGAGGGAATTTATCTTGCATCAGTTACAATGGATTATGGGACGGAATTGAGACAGATTAATTCTCGGGATTACTATCGGGTAAAAATAGTCGACGGAAATTACGTTGTTACTGAAGAACCAATTGAAGACCAAGTTAATGGAGAACAAACGCAGTATGGTCTAACTTGTGATCATATGATGGAATATTACATAACGCAGGAAGCAACACCCATAAGAAACAGTGTACTGGCATATCAGTGTATGCGGTGCGGAGAAGTATTAGAATATATTGAGGTACCTAATTCAGCATATTCCACTTTTCTGAAAGAAACAGCAGATGCTGTTTTGCACGCTCGGAGTAGTGAAGTGACAATCAATACAGACCGATGGATGAGTTTTAATCGGGATGTATTTGAAGCAATAAAAAGCAGACCTGACGTAACGGTGACTGTGAATTATAGGTATCAGGGGGAAATGTATCATGTAACGCTTCCTGCCGGAACAGATGTAGATTTATTTATAGATGAAAATGGTTTCTGCGGATTTAGATACATGGATGAAGTATTGGCTCATTAATTTAATAATAAGTTTGACTAAAAGATCTGTACAGTATAGAATGTAATCGTTAAAGAACTTAAAATAAATGTTTGAAAAGGGTATTTTATGAAACCGTTAGATGCATCTAAACGATATCTTATTACCGGTGGAGCCGGATTTATTGGCTTCTTTTTATCTAAGGCGTTGCTTGAAAGGGGAGCACAGGTCATAGGGCTTGACAATATGAATGATTACTATGAGGTATCCCTTAAGGAAGCACGTTTGAAAATCCTTAAGGAATATCCTAATTATCGCTTCGTCAAAGCAGACCTTGCGGATAAAGAAATTGTATTCAATGTATTTAAGGATTTTAAGCCCCAGATTGTAGTGAATCTGGCAGCACAGGCGGGGGTGCGTTACAGTATCGATAATCCGGATGCCTATATTCAGTCTAATATCGTAGGATTTTTTAATATTCTGGAGGCCTGTCGTTACTATCCGGTAGAACATCTGGTATTTGCCTCATCTAGTTCTGTTTATGGTGGAAACAAGAAAGTTCCCTTTTCTGTGGAGGATCAGGTGGACAAGCCGGTAAGTTTATATGCAGCTACCAAGAAATCCAATGAATTGATGGCATATTCTTATAGCAAGCTGTATCAGATTCCCCTTACGGGACTGAGATTCTTTACTGTTTATGGTCCTATGGGAAGACCTGATATGGCATATTTCAAATTTGCAAAGAAAATTATGGCAGATGAACCTATTCAGATTTATAATAATGGAGACATGCTTCGCGATTTTACCTACATTGATGACATTGTAAAGGGAATCGAAAACATTCTCTGTAATCCTCCGTCTCAGGATGAAAATGGTGCCGCATACAAGATTTACAACATCGGTAATAACAAGCCGGAGAAATTGATGGATTACATTTCGGTGTTGGAAAAATGCCTGGGCAGGGAAGCGAAGAAGGAGTATCTGCCTATGCAGCCGGGAGATGTCTATGAAACCTATGCAGATGTGCAGGATTTAATGGAAGATTATGGATTTAAGCCTTCCACCACAATTGAAGAGGGATTATCCAGATTTGCAGAGTGGTTTTTGAACTATTATCAGGAGCAATAAGAAGGAGAACAGACAAATGAAGATAGCAGTAGCGGGTACAGGGTATGTTGGACTGGTGGCAGGCGTATGTTTTGCTGAAAAGGGTTATGATGTAACCTGCGTTGATGTGGATGAAAAGAAAGTTGAGGTTATGCGTCAGGGAATTTCACCTATTTATGAAGAGGGCTTGGAAGAACTGATGAAGAAAAACAATGCAGCAGGCAGACTGCATTACACTACGGATTACCGAGATGCCTATAAAGATGCGGATGCAATTTTCATTGGTGTGGGAACACCGGAAATGCCGGATGGAAGTGCAAATCTAAGCTATATTGCCACTGTTTCCAGGCAGATTGCAGAAACCATAGAAAAGGATTGCCTGGTGGTTGTGAAGTCTACGGTTCCCGTAGGAACTAATGATAAGGTTGAGCAATTCATTAAGGACTTCCTGGTGCACGATGTTAAAGTGGAGGTGGCTTCCAATCCAGAATTTTTGGCACAGGGAACTGCGGTACATGACACTCTGCATGCGGCAAGAATTATTATCGGAACGGAGAGCAAAGAGGCGGAAGCATTGCTTAAAAAGATTTATGAGCCATTTGGGCTTCCCATTGTTTCCGTCAAACGCCGTTCAGCAGAGATGATTAAATATGCCTGCAATGATTTCCTGGCACTAAAAATTTCTTATATGAATGATATTGCAAACCTCTGTGAGTTGGTAGGAGCTGATATTACTGATGTGGCAAAGGGTATGAGCTATGATGAGAGAATTGGCGCACGGTTCTTAAATGCGGGAATTGGTTTTGGAGGTAGCTGTTTCCCCAAGGATACCAAGGCGTTGAAATTTCTGGCGAAAGAGCATGGCTATCAGTTAAAGACGGTGGAAGCCTGTGTAGACGTAAACAGTGCTCAGAAAACTCGTTTGTTTGCCAAGGCAAAGGAGAGAATGATATCCTTTAGTGGTTTGAAGGTAGCGGTACTGGGATTAACCTTTAAAGCAGGAACAGATGATTTGAGAGAAGCTCCATCTATTGATAACTTGAAGCTACTTTTGGCAGCAGGGGCAGATGTATATGCTTATGATCCAAAAGGGGTAGAACGTTCCAGACAGTTATTCCCCGAAGGAAAGCTGGAAAAAGGCTCCATGACTTATGTATCATCTATTGATGAAGCCTTGAAGGGGGCAAATATCTGTTTTGTATTTACAGAATGGCCAGAGATTAAAGCTCTGACCCCGACAGAGTTTAAAGAAAAGATGCATACGCCGCTTGTCTATGATGGAAGGAATTTATTTAAACCGTCAGAAATGAAGGAAGCCGGTGTGGAGTATTATAGCATTGGACGCTGAAGGGAGTTGAATGTATATCAATAAGAGTAAAAATGATAAGGTAATAATAGGATTTTGTTTAACAGGTATCTTTTTATTTTTAACGCTAATTTTTATAGCGAACTTCTTTCATTTTAATTTTGCAATGGAATCTGATGTGGCTTCAGAAGCAATTTTGAGCGAGCAAATTTGGATTAGTAAGAAAGTTATACCTGACGCATGGTATTCTTCTACAGAAGCGAGAATTATTAGTACTCCCAATATAGGGGCCTTGTTTTATGGTATCTCAAAAGATATGTCATTTGCAATGGGAGCAGCTTGTTGTGTAATGACATTGTCGATATTGGGTAGTGCATTTTGGTTTTTTAAAAATGTGGCAGATAATGTGAGGTGTAGTTCTTGTTTAGGCACATATTTGCTTTTAGCATTGCCTTTTAATATTTCTTATTTAAAATTGGTTTATCTGTATGCAGGTTACTATGCAATTTGCATTATTGTTCTATTTTTTACATTGGCAACTTATGGTAAAGTGTTAAGGAGTAGTGAAATAGATAAATGGGGAATGGGAATTTCTGTTGTATTAGCGCTGGGACTTGGACTACAGGGGATGAGAGGAATTTTGGTGCTTTATGCTCCTTTGCTTGGAATAGAGATAATCAGAAGACTACGCAATGTACTACATAGGTGTAAAACTAATAGGGCAGATACTTTGATTTCCATCTGGGTTATCGTTCTTTTGTGCGCTAGTTATTTGGGCACTTGTTTTCCATTTTCTGTGGGACAGGATATATCAAAGAACCTTCGTAAAGGATTCAATAAATTATTTACAGTAGTTATACCTGACATAGGAAAAGGTATCGGTTATTCAGAATATAATTTCATAGGAAAAGGCTGTGTGTTGCTACTTTTAGTCTTGACCGTAATTGTGTTGATTATAGTATTATATCGATTGGTGATAGGGAAAGAGATTACCTCTTTTGAATGGTGTTACTTGGTAATATGTAGTTCTCCGATTATTACAGCGTTGATTATTTCTTTTACTACAGCAGAAAGTGCGGATCGATATTTTTTTATGCTGATGCCAGCAATGGCGCTTACTATAGTGATGGTATGGCAGAAAAGCCAAAGAGGTGTAAAGCTATTATTGGCTGGATATGTGATACTTCTTTCGATAGTTAATATTTGTCAGATTTATGTTCCTGTTTTACAGAGTGACGACCCTCCTGATACAGAAGCATATGAAGTAGTAAGCTTTTTGGAAGAAAATGATTGTTTTAGTGCTTATTCTACATTTGAACATGCAAATATGATGACAGAGCTGTCCGATGGAAAGGTGAGGGTTGCACCGGTTGCTTCTGTGTCAAATATGGATATTTGCAAATGGCTAAGCAGTGAAGAGTGGTATCCACCAAATGTACCTCTGAGACAGAGAACAGCATATATTATTACGGAAGAGGAACAGGAATCATTTAAAGATTTTTTAGTGGATAAATCAGAATACATTGAGGAAGTAATACAAATTGGTATATATAAAATATATATGTCGGATTTCAACTTTGCAAATTTGGGAATTGAATACAAGGAATAAGAGGATGCGGTCTTGGATCGCATTTTCTTATTGCAATATAGAGTGATATTGTAGAAAGCTGATTATGATGTAATATCTTTTGTAGAAATGAATAAAATAGGAATAAGTAGAAAAGATATTAAGAAATCTTTAAATGTTTTTGAAATAAGGAAATAAAGTGAAAACAT
>CAMBLS010000132.1 GCA_945868485.1 uncultured Lachnospiraceae bacterium
TCATAAGACTCTACGTGCTGCATGACCATGGCATATTTTTTCTTCTGTACCTGTGCTTCCACGATCTGAATGACAGGGCTGAAGAAGGGATTTGTAATACCTTTAATTAAAATAGCAATACATTTAGCATCGGTACGTTTTAAGTTTCTTGCGCTATTATTGGGAATGTAACCAGTCTCCTTAATTACATCCATAACCATTTGTTTCGTTTCCGGATTAATGTCAGGATGGTTGTTAATTGCCCTGGAAACAGTACTGATGCCGACCCCACATCTTTTTGCGATATCTTTGATCGTTATTTCTGTCATAATACTTCCCCCGTTGTATCCCTCTTCTATATCGGAAGACCATTTTGCTTATGCTACCTGATTCTTCCATATAGCTTACACATTGTATATATTTTATCTGCCAACTCCTTATTAAGCTGTCCCGGCACCATTCTCCACTTCCAGTTATTTCCCAAAGTGGAGGGGACATTGATTCTAGCCTCGCTTCCCAGTCCCAAATAATCCTGCATGGGAATGATTGCTGTATCTGATACGCTTGCAATCGCTGCACGTATAAAATTCCATACTACATCCTTGTTTCCTCTGATGTTAAGGTACTTCTTTGCAAAACTGCGATCACGACGACTCACATTTTTATACCAGCCCATAGTAGTATCATTGTCATGTGTTCCCGTATAAACCACAGAATTTGCCAGATAATTGTGCGGAAGATAATCGCTTTCTTCTCTGGAATCAAACGCAAACTGCAAAATCTTCATTCCCGGATAACCAGTTTTCTTTACCAGCTTGATTACAGAAGGCGTTAGGAACCCTAAATCTTCTGCTATTACGGGCTTATTTCCAAGCTTTTCCTTCATGACCTTGAACAAATCATAACCCGGTCCCTTTTCCCACTTGCCAAACTCAGCTGTGGCATCCCCATAGGGGATATTATAATATTCATCAAAACCTCTGAAATGGTCAATTCTTACCACGTCATACAACTTGTAACAATATGCAATTCTCTGCATCCACCATGCATAGCCGGTTTCTTTGTGATAATCCCATCGGTAAAGAGGATTTCCCCAAAGCTGTCCTGTGGCTGAAAAAGCATCGGGAGGACAACCAGCAACACCTGTAGGAAAACCATTTTCATCCAACTGGAAAAGTTCAGGATTTGCCCATGTATCTGCACTGTCAAAAGCAACATAAATTGGAATATCCCCAATGATTTTGATTCCCTTATCATTTGCATACTCTTTTAGCTTTTGCCACTGGGTTGTGAACAGATACTGCTGAAACTCATAAAAGAGAATCTCCTCTTTAAGCTGTTTGCTGTATTTTTCAATTGCATCTGGTTTTCTTAAGCGAATATCCTCGTCCCATTCTGACCAGCTCCTGCCTTCAAAAAAGTCTTTTACTGCCATATAAAGAGCATAATCCGGCAACCAGAAATCATTTTCTTTTACAAATGTCTGAAATTCTTCATTTTCCTCTACCTGGCTATTTTTAAATGCCTCTTTTAAAATGGCAAAGCGTGAAAGATAAACCTTCTCATAGTCCACATAAGCTTTACTTCCACCCCAGTCACAGTCTTCACATTGCTTTTCCGTAAGAAGACCCTGGTTAATCAATTCTTCCAGGTCAATGTAGTACGGATTACCGGCAAAAGTAGAAAAAGACTGATACGGTGAATCACCATAACCAGTTGGTCCTAGTGGCAATATCTGCCAGTAGGTTTGTCCTGCCTCCTTTAAGAAATTAACAAATTCGTATGCTTCCTTTGAAAATGTCCCAATTCCATACTTAGATGGAATGCTGGAAATCGGTAATAATATGCCACTCGCTCTCATTCTTCTTCTCCTAAAATTTATGGTTTGGTAACGTTTCCAAACAACTATAAAAAGAATACCACCTGCATAAATAATTTACAAGTGGTATTTTCGTTTTGGCAAATATTTGGGCACTTTTTACAGGAATAACCCCTATTCATTAGCCATATTTTTCACTTTAACAAGCCCCTTTGATACAGGTGGAAGCATCAGAATGATTACGGTGATAACTGCTTCTGCACCAAGATACGCCCCATTATATACCAGTGAATACACTGGTGCAGTCATATTGTAAGCAGATGCATAGCTTCCAAAAAATATCATTCCGGACAGAAATGCAAAAAAGTATCTTCCAAAAACTCCCAATAAATATCCCCCTATGAGACCATGCTTTTTATTGGAAAAAACACCGGATAATCCCAACGCTCCAAAAGCAAAAATATAATCTACCAGCATCTGAGGCACACTAATAATATAAGGGTCTACAATCAGCTGCAAAAAACCGTAAGCAATGGCCGCAGTAAGCCCCGTGCGGATGCCGAACAGATAACCAATCAGGCAGATAAACAGCATGCTGCAGAGCGTGACTGAGCCTCCCATCGGCATATCCACCAGCTTAATCATGCTCGTTACCATGGCAAGCGCCATCGCCATAGCAGAAAATACCAGCTGTCTTGTTCCAATCTTTTTCTTTCCATCAGCATTGCTGATTACACAGCCAAGAAGCAGAATCAGAATCATAACTGCAATCAGGGCTCCATAGCCCAAACCTGTCAGTTCAAAATAATTTCCCCACTCTTCATCAATAATTTCCGTTGCAAAAATAGACATAAAAAAACCTCCTTTGATTCATCACAGGAGGAGAACATTCATTTTTATAAATGCGCAGATTCACATAAATCAGAAGGTATGAAACAATACTTTTATATTTGTTTAGATTTGCAAAACCACGTCATTTACAAAAATCTGCTTCCCTACGCCGGTATTATCCGGTTCAGGTAATGAGGGTTAGTATATGGAGCGAAAATTCCGTCCATATCCAATCTCAGCAAACGCTCCCCTAGCGACTTAATAAATTCCTATTAAAAGTACCCCTGTTCCCTATATTTGTCAATAGAAAGTTTCTTTTCTTTACTTTGTCTTTACAAAATGTTACATTGTTCATGATATTATTTGTCATATTTTAGCTTTACATATGAAAGGACGGCAGTTTCAAGACCTATGATTCATGGCGTGATTTCCAATACAAAACTTCCCCTGTAAATTACGATAGTGATGCCACCGACATAACCACAAAAGGACTCGCTGATATCGCCTATCCATATATGGAGGGAGATTGCCCAAAAGACGAATTCTACCTTTCCCTTCCGGCGGAAAATGCTGCCGTATATGAAATAGACTTGCCGGCAAATACAACAGTTTATGGAGTTCCCGAAATTCATGTCAAGCTTTCACCCAAAACACCAATCTGGATGGGATGATGATTACTGCTATACTGGTAGATTCAAAAAAGGATGGGGAAGAATTCAAATCCTATATGCTGAAATCGCGTCTCTATGACACGCTGCTCACCAAGACAATTGACTCTTACTCTATTGGCGGTGGTTACCCTGACGGAGCGCTGAAAGAGTTCGTGCCATCCAACACCTTGGCAAAATGTATATCCTATGGATGGACTGATCTGTGCAATCCGGCACTTGGTTACAGTTCAAAGGAATATACCAAACGAACAGATCTGGCAGCCGATACCTATTATGACTATACCTTTTATATGCTTCCTACCGTGTACACTTTGGAGGAAGGGCATTCCTTAAAGCTTGTACTTATGAGTTGGGATCCTTTCAGAGTCTTTTTGGAGGATGAAAATGAACTTCTCGACCGGGAAGAAATTGATGATGCAAATGATGAAATAGACTACCATTATAGTTTCCGCATTGATAACACTTCCATCAATGTTCAGATTCCAACAAGATAAAAATACTTAACTCACACAACAGTTCAAGCGTGAGCCGATGACTCACGCACTAAACCATCTGTCGTCAGATCTTTAATGACCTCTCCTGCCATAATTAATCCTGCCACAGCCGGGACGAAGGCTGTAGACCCGGGTATATCCCTGCGCTGCGTACATTTGTGCTCCGCACCGGGCGGACAGATACAATTAGTTCTGCAGCTGACTGCCATATCATCGAGAGGACGGATTGGCTTTTCCTTAGAATAAACCACCTTAAGATGCTCCACATTCCTCTTTTTTAATTCTCTTCGCATTACTTTAGCCAAAGGACAGACCGATGTCTCATAAATATCTGCCACCTCGAAGAGCGCCGGGTTCAGCTTATTTCCAGCTCCCATACTGCTGATAATCGGTACGCTCGCATCCCGAGCCTCCAGAACCAACTGTATTTTGGCAGTTACCGTATCTACCGCGTCCAGCACATAGGAATATTTACTGAAATCAAATTCATCCTTGGTTTCCGGAAGGAAAAAGCACTTGTGCACATTTACAACAGCATCTGGATTTATCTCCAGAATCCTTTCCTTCATCACATCCACTTTATATTTTCCTACCGTTTTTCTGGTCGCAATAATCTGGCGGTTGAGATTGGTCAGGCACACCTTGTCATCATCAACCAAATCAATGATGCCCACTCCGCTTCTTACCAAAGCCTCTACCGCATAGCCTCCCACACCACCAATACCGAAAACTGCTACTCTGGAATTTTTCAGCATCTGCATAGCCTGCTTTCCCAACAATAATTCCGTTCTTGAAAATTGATTCAGCATTTTAAACGTTCCTTTTCATCATAATTTCATTTCAGAATTATATCACAATATGACTAAATTATGTAGTACCACGCTTCACTTTGGACACTTTGAAGGGGATTAATCAGAAACTGTGCCGTACTTAAACTTTTGTCCGCTATATTTCTGCTCTGAAATACTTTACATGCAGTTCTTTGCTCTTCTTCTATTTCACCTGTTCCAGGCATTTCCAACCTCCAAACTTTTATTTTCGGATGTGGCTTATTCAGCGTTGAAAAGTGGTGTAGACAGATATCTGTCCCCGGAGTCAGGCAAAAGCGCAACAATATTCTTTCCCTTGTTTTCCGGTCTGTTTGCAAGAATTGCTGCTGCCTTTAAAGCTGCTCCTGAGGAAATTCCTACCAGAATACCTTCACTTACAGCAAATAAACGCCCCTCTGCAAGCGCTTCTTCATTTTCAATCGTAATGATTTCGTCATAAACCTTTGTATTTAATACATCCGGTACAAAACCGGCACCAATTCCCTGAATCTTATGTGCACCCGGTGTTCCTTTGGAAAGTACCGGACTTCCTGCAGGCTCTACTGCTACAATCTTAATATCAGGGTTCTTCTCCTTTAAGTATTCTCCTACACCGGTAATAGTTCCACCTGTACCTACACCTGCAACAAAAATGTCTAACTTCCCCTCTGTCTGTTCCCAGATTTCAGGACCGGTTGTAGCTTTATGTGCCGCAGGATTGGCAGGGTTCACGAACTGTCCTAAAATAACAGAGCCCGGAATGGATTCCTTTAATTCCTCTGCCTTTGCAATAGCTCCCTTCATTCCCTTTGCGCCTTCTGTAAGCTCCAGCTTCGCACCATAAGCCTTTAACAGATTTCTTCTCTCAACGCTCATGGTATCCGGAAGGGTAAAGATTGCCTGATATCCCTTTGCTGCGGCAACTGCAGCAAGACCAATTCCAGTATTGCCTGACGTAGGCTCGATGATGGTTGCTCCCGGCTTCAAAACACCTTTCTTTTCTGCATCCTCAACCATTGCCAGCGCAATACGATCCTTAACAGATCCAGCGGGATTCAAATATTCCAATTTAGTGAAAATATTCGCCTCTGTCGCATTTGCCTTTGCCGCATAACGGCTTGCTCTTAATAAGGGTGTACCTCCAACCAATTCTACTGAACTTTCAATAACTTTACTCATGACCTTTCCTCCTCTTGATATTTCATTAATAAAATAGCAGATACCACTATGGTACCTGCTCAAGTTACGAGTATCCTTCTAACAGGGTATCATAATGCATGAAAATTTATGCCGTACTTTTACATGCAGCCTGACAACAGCACATCATGATACACATGAATTTGTCTGATGTCTTATTGTTCATTGCATTGCTCCCCTTTCTTTTCCTACTGTTTTAGTAGGTTTAATATGTTTATATTGTATCCACCCAACTGCAAACTGTCAATAAGAAAAACTTTATAGCCAGCTATAGCTTTTATCTATAACCTTTAACTTCCAGAAATTTTTCAACTCAAAGGCAACGATTGGAGCCTACTTGTTGTAGCACTCCAATCTTCACTATTTTACGCCAGTATTCGTTTCAAAGACACCAATAAGAAATGTCATCCATCGCATTTTTTCTCTATTATCAGTTCATCATTTTCATACATTTTGAGGAAAACATCTAAAAACTGAGCATCAAATTGCGTTCCTCTTATAAGTGATACACAAAAAGGAGTACTTGAAGTATAATGGTATTAGAAATTAACCTAGGTTTTTCGATTGCTTAGATCTTTTTTTGACAACCGATTCAATATACTCCGGAGGAAATATATGATTGCTTATTATCTGATAACTGCTGTGCTTACGTTTATAAATCTCATGATTTTTATCTTTTCTTTTGATAAAAAAAGAATAAGTGCCTATTTTACCTTTATGGCGTTGCTTATGGTGTTGGCCAATGGAGGATATTTAGCATTAGCATTATCCACGAACCTTCAGGAAGCTGTTCTGGCAAATAAAATCATTTATCTGGGTGGATGCTTTGTACCGCCTATTCTTCTGATTTCGATATGCGTAATCTGTAATTATAAGGTGGCAGATTGGTTGAGAATTGTCATATATACATATAGCTTTCTTGTATATGCAATGGTATTGACAATTGGGCACAATCATCTTTATTATTCAGAAATATTCCTTGACAAGTTTGGTAATTCTACGGTATTAGGACATGAATACGGAATCGGACATAATTGTTTTTATGTAATTGTTTATGGTTATATAGTTGTAGAAATTTTTCTACTGATATACAGTCTGAAGAAAACTCATGCTGTTCCGCGGAAAAGCTTATATGCAATGATTTTCATGGAAACGATAAATTGCGTTTTATTTGTTTTTGGCAGAAAAATAAATCCTGCATTTGAAATTATGCCATTTATGTAC
>CAMBLS010000133.1 GCA_945868485.1 uncultured Lachnospiraceae bacterium
CGATTCTCTTTATGTGTCTAATCATTTTAGGCTCCCTTCAATGGATACGAAATAAAGATTTAAAAGGGTTAATTAAACTGGCTCTTTACATAGGCTTTGGTATGATTACCAAACTGAACTCTGCAGTTCTTGCCATTCCGCTTGCACTTATTTTCCTGATGCACTTTATCTCCATTATTCGAGCCAGGGACAAAAAATTACTTCTTCAATGGGTCAAAAATTATTGTATCTTTGGCATTGTTGTGGCTCCAATTGGTTTATCCTGGATTGTCAGAAATCTGATACGGTTTGGCGAAAAGCCCGGAGTTCCGGTGCCTGGGGAAACTTCCCCCATGTACACCCAGCCCTTCAGCCTTTGGAACAGACTCGGAATTCCTGCTTTTTCGGCCTGGCATTTCGATTTTCCTTTTCACCCTATCAGCGCCAAAGCCTGCTGCAATACCTGGGTCATTATGTTCCACACCTCCATGTTTGCAGAAGAATACCCCACTAATCTTCCCGATTCTCTGCTTGTATTGTGCCAGATTACATTTATGCTTGCGGTTATCCTTGGAATAACTACTGCTATTTTATTAGTTGTAGTGCTGCTCAATAAGAAAACCCATCGCGAGGACACAATCTTCCTGTTGACGGGTTATGTGATGATGTTGATTTCCTTTGCGGCCTTTGTAATCATCTATCCCTACACATGTAGCAGTGATTTCCGATATGTTGTAATCTGCCTTATTTATATTTCCATTGCTTTGGGACTTGGAAACAAGTATTATTTATCTCCCTCTATGCTGAGCAGCGACAAATTTGCCACGATTAAGTCAAACCTGATGCATATCATTAATGTAGGAATTTTAATAATCCTTACAAATATTACATTGATTTATACCTTTTGGGATCGTTGGTAATATACGCTATTCCTCAATAAAATTGTTTTTAAATGCATTTATTTCCTCCGCTGCCTGATGGCTGAGTGTATGTGTAAATGCGTTTTTTTCTGTCCGGTTATTCTCCCTGAAATTTTCAAGAAGCTGTTCGGATGCACGGGCAATCTCCTGCTGCAATTCTCTTGCAGAAATCAGTGTACAGCCTTCTCCCACAATAATAATCTGTTCCAGACCATCAGAGGTTGCAACCGTCACATCATATTTATGGCTATTTTCATGGGCAAATTTCTCTATATATTGATCTGCTGTTTCAGCTTCCTTCGTAAAGACCACATGAATATTGTGGTAATCCAATGTTTCCGTGGGATGTCCCTCCAAACGATATGCGTCAAATACTGCAATCAGATTGCAATTTATAATTGCCTGATAATTACAAAGAATATCAAGCAGTTTCCCTCTGGCACCATCCAGATTACGCTCTGCAAGACCTTTCAGTTCTTCCCATGCAAATATCACATTATAACCATCTACCAGCAAATATTTTTCTTTTTTAGGAGTCGGTGCAAAGATTCTGGTCTGCGCCTCAGACAGCTCCGCCTTTCTACTACTTCTATTCTCCCTCTTCCATCCGATACGGATACCCGCCTTATTTTCCTTCTTATTGGCATGAGAGGTTCGATTGATAATTTCATCGATTTCATCTACTCCCAGCCACAAAGGCTCCTCCCTGCTCGATATATGAAGCGATATGTTTTCCTGCGCTTTTTCTTTCAAACAGCTTTCCACATGCATAAAATCCTGCACCCGGTTCCATTCCACCAGAAAACCTGCACCATGGGCACAGAATACGGAAGCAGATGGATTTTCCACATCTGCAAGAGGATCATACTCCCTTTGTGACAGAATTTCCTCCTGATTATGGCAGGGATAATATCCTTTCATACTGCATGACAGCTGCCCTTCCCCTCTGGTATAGGCAATGACTTCCTTCTGGTAATCCTGCAGCAATACCATTGGTGCCATTCCTTTCAGTACAGACATACCTGTGCCAGTATTCTCCAAACCAAATTCAGCATACATCTTATCTAGATCTGTCATAGCACGTCCTACTGCATTTTCCGGCACTTCCAGACGAAATTCGTAATAAGGCTCCAACAGAATACTCTCTGCTTTCATCAGTCCCTGACGAAGCGCCCGGTAGGTTGCCTGTCTGAAATCACCGCCTTCTGTGTGCTTTTGATGGGCACGCCCTGACTTTAAGGTAATTTTCATATCTGTGATGGGCGCCCCAATGAGCACCCCCACATGTTCCTTTTCCTCTAAATGAGTCAAAATCAATCTCTGCCAGTTCCTATCCAGCAAATCTTCACTACAATCGGTGGCAAACTTAAGGCCGCTTCCCACCTCTCCGGGTTCAAGCAGCAGATGCACCTCTGCATAATGACGAAGAGGCTCGAAATGTCCAACGCCTTCTGTAACACTTGTTATTGTTTCCTTATATACCACGCTGCCCGTCCCGAACTCTACAGGAATACCAAATCGTTCCCTAATCAGCTTCTGATACACCTCAATCTGCACCTGCCCCATAATTTGAGCCTTAATTTCCTTATTTTTTTCATCCCAAATAATGTGCAGCTGAGGTTCTTCTTCCTCCAATTGCCTGAATTTTGGAAGTATAGCCACCGCATCATATTCATCCGGCAAGAGGATGGAGTAGCACAAAACAGGAGATAACTCAGGGCATATGGTTTCTTTTTCATATCCCAGTCCCTCTCCCGCCCAGGTTTCATTAAGTCCTGTAACTGCACAGATTTCTCCTGCTTTCACTTCTCCTGGCGTTTCAAACTTATCTCCGGAATAAGTTCTTATTTGATTTACCTTTTCCTGCCAGCTTCTTTTTCCCTCTGGAGATATTTCCTTGCAGATACCACTGAGAATCTCTTTTGCCTTCAGACTTCCACCCGTAATTTTCATGTGGGTAAGTCGATTCCCTTGAATATCACGTGTTATCTTAAACACCCTTGCACCAAACTCAGTAGAATATACTTCTTCTTGAGTATATTGTTCCAAGCCCTTTAATAGATTTTCTACCCCAAAGAGCTTCAATGCCGATCCGAAAAAACAGGGAAATACCTTTCTTTCCTTAATCAGCTTCTTAATACGATCTCCTGACACTTGACCGGTTTCCAAAAATTCATTTAACGCTTCCTCATCACTGATTGCAATGCTCTCAAAAAATGCTTCTGTTCCATTCTCAGAAAAATCTACACAAAATTCGCTGAGTTGAGTCCTTAATTCCTCCAATATTGCTGCTTTATCCGTCCCCTGCTGATCCATTTTATTCACAAATAGAAAAACAGGAATCTTATAATGGGTAAGAAGCCGCCAAAGAGTACGAGTGTGTCCCTGAACGCCATCACTGCCACTGACTACCAATACGCAGTAATCTATTACCTGAAGCGTTCTCTCCATCTCAGCAGAAAAATCTACATGCCCCGGTGTATC
Source organism: uncultured Lachnospiraceae bacterium (assembly GCA_945868485.1). GTDB lineage: Bacteria > Bacillota > Clostridia > Lachnospirales > Lachnospiraceae > Suilimivivens. The sequence goes on from CAMBLS010000133.1 coordinate 3,384, forward strand.
CAAAAGTGTAAACTGCGTGTCATTTACAGACAGCCTTGCCTGCTTTGAAAAGATGGTAATGCCTCTTTCCCTTTCCTGCCCATAATTGTCCAGGAAGGCATCCTTTTTGTCCACCCTGCCCAGCTTTCGGATGCTTCCACTCAAATAAAGCATTGCTTCCGATAAAGTTGTCTTTCCGGCATCCACATGAGCCAACAGCGCAATACATATATGTTTTTGGGGGGTGTTTTCTGTCGTGTTCTCCATTAAAGATGCCTCTTTCTATTTCTGATACTCTGCTTATTACCCATTATTCAAACGCATTAAACTGAAATTGATAGGGGATTTCCTTTCTTTCTTTGTAGATCTTTTCATACAAACTCGTCCATATTTCAGCCAGAGAATCTTCTCCTTCTCTCACGTCATCCAATACCAGCCCTCCATTTTCTTCCAACAGCTTAAATGCTTTCTTTGTTTTTCCAAGCTCAGCAAGGGCTTTAATATGGTAAAATTTCAATCGGCTGTTATTCTGGAGTTCCTGGTTTAACTTCTCATATAATGAACATAATTCTTCATAACCTTTTCCTGCAATCAGTATTCTGAATCCCTCTTTTATATAAGAGAGCTTTTCATTTTGGAGCTCTATTCCCCTTTTCATGCAATGAATTGCTTTTTTATTCTTTCCACGCAACAGGTAAATGCAGGAAAGTCCATGATATGCCCATGCATTTTCCTTTAATTCTAAAGACATCTCAAATTCCCTTTTTGCCTTTTTATATTTTTCCAATGCATAATATCTAATTCCTAAATGGTAATGCGCATACCAGTTCTCTTTCTCTTCGTTTTTTACTGCCTCTTTCAATCTTGCAAAGCTGTCTGCATCATCCAGAAAAGCATCCGGCTGATCTAAGGGTGCGGGACACATCATTTTCCCACCCTCAACAAATGCTTTCCAACGGCTATACTCTCCACTCTTATCCATGAATTCCAAATGTGAGGTCAGTTTTCCATGCACCCCTAATACTCCATAACCACTTCCTGGTATTAGGAGTTCTGCTTTTTGCAGTGCCGTTACTTTAGATGCTCTTAATTTTTCCTCAATTTGTACTGGAACTTTCTTCTCTATCAGTTTATCCGTCAATCTGGCAGCTCTCTCTTCATGAGATAATTCAAGCTCAGACTCATCAATTTGAACAGCACCATATTGTTCCATCCATTCCCATGCTGTATTTGGAGCCATCGGCAGACAGCCATACTGAGTCTTTGCAAGTCCTGCCTGTATTTCAATGTATCTTCCTGCATTTTCAGTCAAAAACTCCTGCCAATGATTGGAAGCCTTCTGATTTCCCCATGAAAACAGTTTACGACTTTTTAAACGTGCGGTAGAAATCTGAATCAGCCCATATCCCTTCTGATTTACATTTGCAATATATTTTGGTGCATCCTCTTCCAATTCAAAGAAATAGTCAACAGCTTTTGGAATTTTTTTATAATCTGTAACATCGATTCCTCTTACTATGGGAACATTAACCTTAAAGACATCTCCACTTGCAAAAGTATAAGCAGATTTTGCCGGAACAATAATTCTGCCCCCTTCATATTCCGGAACCGCAATATTACTCCACCAATACATGGGAATCACTTTTGTATTCTCATTCACAATTCGCATCCTACAATTCAGAAACCGTGAATCCTCCTCCAGCCAAAAATCCATCTGGTATGTAATATCACGAATTCTCTCATATTCATACATGCGCAGGACCGGGTTTCCCTTCTCATCGCTGATTCGGGCAACATACATCTGTTCCGTAGTAAATGGTGTATGTCCGATGATCCCAATATTCCATTCTACTCCGCCACTGAACCACGCATTTCTCACAGCCAGATTACTGAATCTGAGGACATCATTGGTGTATAGCAAATTTTGGTTCTGCTCCTTATCCCAAAGCTCCCACAATCTCCCGCCATACTCCGGCAAAAAAACTGCTTTCAGATATTGATTTTCCAGGATTACCGTCTGTACCTCTTTTTCCTCAAGCTTTCTGGTGTAACCATTCCTCTGCCTATAAGGATAGGCGTTTTTTACCTTACCATAGCCTTCATAAATTTCTTCCTCTTCTCCAAGACGAAATGTAAGCTGATTCTGCAGAATAACTTCTCCAGATAAATCAGGCATACAAGATTCCTCCCCCAAAGAAGAAATTTTCATTCTTCTCTTTTCCATTCTCAATTCTATGCACATACTTTGATAACCTCCTTGTTTCCAACATAATTTTAATCGCCGGTTTTCTTCACTGGAATCTGCAAGTCCCCCTTAGACGACAGCAGTGATAAATCCACCTCTACAGCCACGGCATTACCTGTCTTAAAATTTTTTGCCATGTCTTCAAACGGCGTATCATATAAATATGACATTAACGTCATAATAACTGCACTATGTGTCACAATCAACGTATTCTCTGTTTCTCTTTCCAGAATATCCCTAAGAGCCGGCAAGAGTCTGTCAAGTAGCTGCTGATAAGACTCTCCTCCCGGTGTTTGCTGATAGCGTCGATTCGTATACCATACTTGGTATTCCTCCGGGAACTCCTCTTTTACCTGTTTCCAAGCATATCCTTCCCACTTTCCCATGCACATTTCCTCCAACCCCTGATGGGTAATTGGAGAAACAGAAAGCTTCTGACCTATAATTTGAGCAGTCTCATAAGCCCGTTGCTGAGGACTTGAGTATATACACCTTATATTCAAATCCTCCTGCTCTAATTTTTCCGCAAGCTCCTGTGCCTGTTCCCTGCCATGGTCATTTAAGGGCGTATCCGTCTGCCCCTGAATTCTGCTCTTCTGGTTCCAATCTGTTTCCCCATGCCTTACTAAATAAAGTTTCATATATGCCCTTTCCAATATCATATTCTATAAGATTCTGTAAAACCGGAAATTACACTTAGACATTTTACACAATAATAGATTCATGCATTATGCGCAAATATGCCAAAAATCCCTTTTTCATCAACAATTCACTGACATTTCTGAAGAAATACTGCTATGATAAAATTATAGTGTATTTTAAGGAGGCATCTTATGTTTCAAAAAGGTGATTATGTCATTTACGGTCATAATGGAATCTGCTGTATTCAGGATATTACTACATTGAATATTCCAGGTGTTGATAAAAATAGAGAATACTATCTGCTGAAACCTGTATATATGTCAAGCAGTACTGTTTATACCCCGGTAGACACTGCGCAGACCACACTTCGCCATGCAATATCAAAGGAAGAAGCAGATACACTCATCAAATCAATACCGGACATTCCTCTAATTCCGCTTGGTAACGAAAAAACGCTTGAGAAAACCTACAAAGAATACATGCGCTCCAACAACTGTAAATCCTGGGTTCAGTTAATCAAGACCATTTACCAGAGGAAAGAAAACCGGATTTTAACCGGGCATAAAGTAACTGCCCTGGACAGCCGCTATTTCGATCTTGCTGAAGCTTCCCTTTATGGAGAATTATCTATTGCTCTCGGGAAACCCAGAGATGAGGTCAAATCCTACATCATCAACTGTATTGACAAAATAGAAACCTCCCATTGACCTTATCATTACAAAAACAGTTTACTACACATTTTCCTTAAGTTCAACGAAACTGTTATACTCA
>CAMBLS010000134.1 GCA_945868485.1 uncultured Lachnospiraceae bacterium
AAGCAGGAAGCAGAGCTTAGAAAAGAAAAAATCGCACAGTATGTGGAAACTTGCCTGTCAGGAATGGAACCGGAGCTAGATCAATATGGCAAGGTTAAATATATCTATGAATATATTATCAATCAGACAGAGTATGATGCAGAAATTCCGGATAATCAGAATATATGCTCTGTATTCCTCTATCATAAAAGTGTGTGTCAGGGCTATGCGAAGGCAACTCAATATCTTTTAGGGCAGGTCGGAATCGATGCTACGCTAATTATGGGTAGAGTATCCGGAGGTGAGGGACATGCATGGAATTTGGTAAAACTGGACGGGAACTACTATTATATAGATACTACATGGGGAGATGCGTCCTATCAGATTGTGGAAGGAAGCATGGAACAGTCTGTGGGAAGTATTCCTCCAATCAATTATGATTATCTGTGTGTTACCACTGAACAACTTCAGAAAACCCATACCATTGATGCTATAGTGGATATTCCCTTATGCAACTCTGTGGAAGATAATTATTATGTCAGGGAAGGGCTTTACTTTGAACGGCTTGATGAAAACAAGCTGGCAGAAATATTCAAACAGGCCTATGAAAATGGTAGTACCTATGTGACGTTGAAATGCAGAGATAATCAGGTATATAATGAAATGATTAAATATCTGATAGAGGAACAGGAAATCTTTCGTTTTTTGAATTCACAGGAAGGAACTGTTTCCTATGCAGAAAATGGAGAACAGATGAGTTTGAGCTTCTGGCTGTAGAAAGAGTTATTGTGTAAATTGCTTGCTTAGGGCTATGCAAAAAGCACAAATTTTGGTATGATTAACTATTATAAGGCTTGCAATAGAAGGATGGAAAGGAACATTATTATGGAAAAAACTAACGAACAGAACACATATGTATTACAGGAAGATGAAGATTTAGGTACTGTTAAGATTGCTGATGATGTAGTGGCAATGATTGCAGGTCTTGCAGCAACTGAAGTAGATGGGGTTGCGGCTATGGCAGGCAATATTACCAATGATCTTATGAGCAAGATGGGGGTAAAGAACCTTGCAAAAGGAGTGAAGGTTGAAGTAATTGGAAAGAGAGTCAAAGCAGATTTGGCATTGGTTGTTGAATATGGGTATAATATTCCGGTAGTTTCCCAGAAGGTTCAGGAAAAAGTAAAATCAACCATTGAAAACATGACAGGGTTGGAAGTGTCAGATGTGGATATCCGCATTGCCGGTGTCAATATGCAGAAAGATAAATAAATGCAGGGTGGATCCTAATGAGCAGAAGAGAGATGAGAGAGCAGCTGTTTAAATTGTTGTTCCGCGTAGAATTTAATCCCAGAGAAGAATTGGCACAGCAGGAGGCTTTTTTCTTTGAGGACGAAGAAAACAGTACTGAGGAGAAAGAAAATACCGAAATCAGTGATAAATTTAACAGGATTATAGAAAAGCTGGACGATATTGACCAATTGCTGAATGACAGAGTTGAGGGATGGGATACAGGTCGTATGGGGAAGGTGGATCTTACCATACTAAGGCTGGCTGTTTATGAAATCATGTATGATGACGGAGTGCCTACCGGAGTGGCAATTAATGAGGCGGTGGAGCTTGCTAAAAAATTTGGGCAGGATTCATCTGCTTCCTTTGTAAATGGTGTGCTGGCAAAGTTTGCATAGGCGGAAAGAGCATGCAGAATATTTATACAGTAGGACAGATAAATTCATATATTAAGAATATGTTTGCACAGGATTTTTTACTTCAAGAGCTGTCTGTAAAAGGAGAAGTCAGCAACTGCAAGTATCATTCCTCGGGACATATTTATTTTACTTTAAAGGATGGAAAAGGAACGATTTCCTGTGTAATGTTTGCGGGAAACCGTTCCGGTCTTGCATTTCGGATGACAGAGGGAATGCAGGTCATAGTCAATGGAACCATTGATGTATATGAAAGAGACGGCAAATATCAGTTGTACGCCAAAAAGATCCGGCAGGATGGTGCCGGGGAGCTGTACGAAAGGTTCGAACGGTTAAAACAGGATCTTTTGGAGAGGGGGATGTTTGCACCGGAATACAAAAAGCCAATTCCGAGATTTGTAAAGAACGTGGGAGTTGTGACAGCACCCACCGGAGCGGCAGTAAGGGATATCATCAATATAGCGACCAGAAGAAATCCTTTTGTACAAATTATTTTGTATCCGGCAATTGTTCAGGGAGAAGCGGCGCCGGAAAGTATTATAAAGGGAATACAGGCACTTGAACAAAAACAGGTGGATGTGATAATTGTGGGACGCGGAGGCGGATCAATAGAAGATTTGTGGGCATTCAATGAAGAGAAGGTTGCACAGGCAGTTTTTGATTGCAGTATCCCCATTATCTCTGCAGTTGGACATGAGACTGATACCACTATTATTGATTATGTGGCAGACTTACGCGCGCCTACCCCATCAGCAGCAGCGGAATTGGCTGTGTATGATGTGGAAATTTTTTCTGAACAGCTTGAACGATACAGGTCTGCGTTGAAACGGCACATGCAGGGAGCAATCGCTCTTGGCAGGGCAAGAATCAGTACCCTGGATGTTAGGCTAAAGACCAACAGTCCTATGGGCAGAATCAGAGAAAAGAGAACTTATGCCATTTCCCTGGAGGAGAGACTGGGGGCATCTATGAAGGACAAGCTTTTATCCAGCAGACACAGGCTGGCTATTTATATAGAAAAGCTAAAGGGACTTTCGCCGCTGGATAAGCTAAATCAGGGATACTCCTATGTTTCAGATGAGAAGGGGAGAACTGTGACAGATATTGATAGAATATCTCTGGGAGACCGACTTCAGATACATGTAAAAAACGGCAGGATGGAGGCAGAGGTGACTGCAAAGTATCCTGTAAATGAGCAGATTATAATGCAAGGAGATTGAATATGCAGGATGCAGAGGGCAAAGAACTGAACCTTGAAGAGGCATTTGATAAGTTGGAAGAGACAGTTGTGGCATTAGAGCAGGAAGATATTTCACTGGAAGAGTCCTTTCAGATTTATAAAAGTGGCATGGAACTGCTCAAAAAATGCAATCAGGCAATTGATCAGGTGGAAAAAAGAGTGCTGGTATTGAATGAAGATGGAGAAACTCATGAATTTTGAAGAAACTTTAGTAGCCAAAACGAGCCGGGCAGAATCCGTTTTAAAGAAATATCTGCCGGAAGAAACAGGATATCAGAAAAAGGTATTAGAAGCCATGAATTATAGCGCTATGGCAGGTGGCAAGCGGCTTCGTCCTATCTTGATGGAAGAAAGCTTCCTCTTGTTTGGCGGACAGGGAAAAGTGGTAGAGCCATTTATGGCAGCACTTGAAATGATCCATAACTATTCATTGGTACACGATGACCTTCCTGCAATGGACAATGATGAATACCGCAGAGGGCGTAAAACAACATGGAATGTTTATGGAGATGGAATGGCAGTGCTCGCAGGAGACGGTCTTCTGAATTTGGCGTTTGAAACAGCAGCCTCTGCATTCGATATGGCAGCAGATCAGGATATGGTAAAGCGGGTAGCAGAAGCGATAAAGGTGCTTGGATGCAAATCAGGAATTTATGGAATGATTGGAGGACAGGCAGCTGATATTGAGGCTGAATCAGGTGCTCAGATTACCGAGGAACTGTTGTTATTTATCCATGAGAATAAGACGGCAGCATTGATTCAGGCAGCCATGATGATAGGGGCAATTCTGGCAGGTGCTGAACGTTCAGCGATTGAAGCAATGGAAAGATCTGCTTATAACATTGGTATTGCCTTTCAGATTCAAGATGATATTCTGGATATCACCAGTACAACTGAGGTTTTAGGAAAGCCTGTGGGGAGTGATGAAAAGAACCATAAGCTTACCTATGTGACACTTCATGGTATAGAACAGTCTAAGGCGCAAGTAGAGAAGTTGTCAGATGAGGCACTTGCGATTTTAAGCTCCTTTGAAAACAGAAATACCTTTTTGGAGGAACTTGTAAAATTCCTGATTACCAGGGAGAAGTAATAAATATTAAGCGGTTGGACGGAAGAAAAGAAGGTTGAAAAATGTTACTTGATGAGATTAAGGGCGTCAATGATATTAAAAATATAGATCCATCAGATTATCAGGAACTGGCACAGGAAATAAGAGAGTTCCTGATTGAAAAGATATCCCATACAGGGGGACATCTTGGATCTAATTTGGGTGCTGTGGAACTGACTATGGCACTCCATTTGTTTTTAAATCTTCCTGATGATAAATTGATTTGGGACGTAGGGCATCAGTCCTATACGCATAAATTGTTGACAGGAAGAAAAGAGGGATTTGAAACCTTACGAAAATTTGGAGGAATGAGTGGTTTTCCCAAGCGAAAGGAAAGTGACTGTGACTGTTTTGATACAGGGCACAGTTCTACTTCTATTTCCGCAGGATTGGGACTTGTAAAAGCAAGAGACATTCAGGGAGGAAGCAATACTGTTGTCTCAGTCATTGGAGATGGTTCTCTTACAGGGGGAATGGCTTATGAGGCGCTTAACAATGCTGCCAAGCTGGAAACTAATTTTATTATTGTCCTGAATGACAATAATATGTCTATATCCGAAAATGTAGGTGGTGTTTCCAAATATCTGAATAATTTGAGAACTGCCACTGCTTATCTGGATATTAAGGAAGGGGTATATAAGACCTTAAAGGATATTCCAAAAGGAAACAAGGTTGTGGAGGGAATTCGAAAGGCGAAAAGCAGCTTTAAGCAGCTGGTTGTTCCGGGGATGTTCTTTGAAGATATGGGTGTTACTTATTTAGGACCTGTAGACGGACATGATATTCAGGCAATGCTCAGAGTTTTTCAGGAAGCTAAGAGAATCAGAAATGCAGTGCTTGTCCATGTGATTACCCAAAAGGGGAAAGGATTTGCACCTGCAGAACGGCATCCGGCCAGATTTCATGGTGCAGAGCCTTTTGATATAGAAACTGGACTTCCCAGTAAACCAAGAACTACAGCAAACTATACAGATATTTTTTCTACAGTTATGACAAAATTGGGGGCAAGAGATAAAAAGGTGGTTGCAATTACGGCGGCCATGCCAGATGGAACTGGATTGAAGCGATTCAGAAATATGTATCCAGATCGTTTCTTCGATGTGGGAATTGCAGAAGAACATGCAGTTACCTTTGCAGCAGGATTAGCAGCAGGTGGATTAAAGCCTGTTGTAGCAATTTATTCATCTTTTTTGCAGAGGGCCTATGACCAGATACTTCATGATGTATGCATTCAGAAACTGCCTGTAGTATTTGCAGTTGACAGAGCAGGTCTGGTAGGAAGTGACGGGGAAACGCATCAGGGGATTTTTGATTTGTCGTATTTATCTTCGATACCGGGCATGCATATTATGGCACCAAAGAATAAATGGGAGCTTTCAGATATGCTGAAGTTTGCAGTGGCTTTTGATGCTCCGATTGCTATTCGTTATCCAAGGGGAGAGGCCTATGCAGGTCTTAAGGAATACAGAGCGCCGATTGAATTGGGCAAATCTGAGCTGATTTATGCGGAAGGCGATGTTTGTCTGATGGCAGTTGGAAGTATGGTTAAAACGGCAGAGACAGTAAAAGAGAAGATAAATGCTGCTGGGTATAAATGTAGTCTGATTAATGCAAGATTTGTAAAGCCCATTGATTTAGAAGCAGTGAAATGGGCAGTGGAGAATCATAAGCTGGTGGTTACATTGGAAGAAAATGTGGCGAGCGGTGGATACGGAGAAAAGGTCAGGGAAGCTGTTGACAGCCTCCAGTCTAAGACACAGCTTTTGACGATTGCGATTCCTGATGAGTATGTGGAGCATGGCAATGTTGATTTGCTCAAACAGGAAATTGGTATTGATGCCGAAGCAATTACAGATAGAATTAAGAAAGAAATGGAAAGTTAAAATGAAAGAAAGGCTTGACGTATTGCTTATAAAGGCAGGGCATGCAGCTTCCAGAGAAAAGGCGAAAGCCATTATCATGTCTGGGACAGTATTTGTGGACGGACAGCGTGAGGATAAAGCAGGAGCAGTATTTGACCCTGAGAAGGTACAGATAGAGGTAAAGGGCAGTGTCCAGAAGTATGTGAGCAGGGGAGGACTTAAGCTTGAGAAGGCAGTGGACCAGTTTCATATAGCGCTTGAAGGAAAAGTCTGCATGGATATTGGTGCATCTACAGGTGGATTTACTGACTGCATGCTGCAAAATGGTGCAGAGAAGGTATATTCTGTAGATGTTGGACATGGACAGCTAGACTGGAAATTGCGAAATGATGACAGGGTTGTCTGCATGGAAAAAACTAATTTCAGATATATGGTTCCGGAGGATATTCAGGATAAACTTGACTTTGCATCTGTTGATGTTTCCTTTATTTCACTTACAAAAATATTATTGCCGGCAAGAGCGCTTCTGAAGGAGAATGGAGAGATGGTCTGTCTGATTAAGCCACAGTTTGAAGCTGGACGTGACAAGGTCGGGAAAAAGGGAGTTGTCCGCGAACCCAAAGTACATGAGGAAGTAGTCAGAAAAATCATTGACTATGCTGATTTTATTGGGTTCGATGTATTACACTTGGATTTTTCGCCTATCAAGGGACCGGAGGGTAATATTGAATATTTAGTGCATCTGCGTAAAAACGAGGAGAAGCTTAAAGATACCAGTGATATTTCTGAGGCAGAGGCAGAAGGCAGATTGGCAGGGGTGATAGAAGGAAAAAGCGGCTATTCCTGGCAGACAGATGTTTCGGATTTGATTTCGGAAACGGTTGATAAGGCGCATGGAAGTCTTGACTTATAATGATCCCGCCACTATGCATCAAGGCAGATAGAAATGAGGAATACTATGGAGCACTTTTATGTGATAACAAATCCAACTAAGGATGCAGAATTGAAAACAGCTCACTTCATTAGGGATTACTTGACAGACCGTGGGAAAACTTGTATCGTGGATATGTGGACAAAAAGAATCGATAGGGAAG
>CAMBLS010000135.1 GCA_945868485.1 uncultured Lachnospiraceae bacterium
CGATACTCGAAAGAATATTAACTGGAACTGTTTGGGCAGTTGATAGAAAATTTGAACGGTCAAGATTAAAAACCAGATACGCTTTTCCATCGTTTCCTTTATAGAATGAGGGAGCAATGCCCGTCTCAATAGGTAAAAACAATTCATCGACCTTTTTCTGCCTTGTAGTATAACTCATAGCAAAGGCTCTATGGACAAATGGTAAATTGTATAAGATTTTTCTTAAACTAATCGAATCCCCAGCTGGCCAAATTGTTGGAAAATCAGAATCCAACTTTTCCGCAAACATTGGAAATACGCCTCGTTGTTTATGTTTAATGCTAATGGTATCGAGGTTCTCTCCAGAGTCGGTGTTATCTTCTTGTAATCCATGCATTCCAAAATTATCCACACAATCATCTGCATATTCATTGACGAAGGCCAGATATGATTTTGCAGCATTCAGCATACAATAATATGCAGCAACTGGAGCAGCTTCTATAGGCATGCTTTTAGACGAATTATAAAAAGTTTCCGCCTGTTTCCAGTAGAATTCATAATTATACCGAGAAGCTTTTCCATATTTACTTTGTTTTGTAGAATCATTATATTTCATTGCTTTTCCATGTGTAGAATAATAGAAAGAAACATATGTAAAAGCATCATCTGTCAAGACTGTAGGCCGTTGGTAGTCTTGATCAAAATACGGTTTTTCCATTCGTACGACCCGTCCATTTGCATGTAAAGGGGTCTCGCTCAATTCAAATGAAGTGCGTCTAGGCATAAATCTATTTCTCCTTTTTTCATCCACCTTTTATTACTTGCCACACTTTCTCAAACTGACCTGTTCTTTTTAAGTAATACATTCTTAGAAATAGCAAACGATATCAGACTGTTTTCCTTATATTGGTGGTGCAACAGAACATGCTCTGAACCATGTCCACCTAAACTAATCTTACTTTGTCAATTTCTGTAGCTCTATGCGTACTTTTTTCAGACAGCCAAGATAAGAATCCAGATGCTTAAGATATTCTTTATCTAAATCATTGTCTTCTTGCTTTAATTCCGCAATCTCATTCACAATATGTTTTTCGGCAATTTCAACTTGCTTCAGCATACTTGCTGCAAGCAGCTTCTGGTTCAATGTTTCAACTAAGGTGCATCTGCAATGAGTCAGCAATTTGGCCCCTTGTCTCATCCAATATTCATCAGAAGTAGCCATCAGCGCTACTACTGCCGATGCACCACCTGACCCCGCAAGTCCAAGCAGAGCGCCACCACCAGTAATAATAGCAGTTCCACCTGCCATTCCTAATCCTCCGGCTGCTAGAGATCCACCGCCCACAAATGCTAGGCTTGCACTTGCTAATGCTGCTCCATGCAGTCCTACAACTGCTTCACCTGCAATCATGGCAGCGATAGCAGGGGCATATGCAAGGGCTAATCCACCTGTCAATGCAGTAACAGCAGTCCCACCAGCAATTGTAGAAATTGTACGTACTACTTTGCCACTCATATAATCAGTATACTTTTTATAAGTACTCTGCATATTCTCCAATTCAGCCTGGCTAACAATGGTCTGCCTACGAATAAACTGATCAGATGCATAATCATATTGTTGCTTTAGCTTCTTAAACTCGTCATCATGTTCACAGCCCAGTGTGAAATAAGGTTTGAAAAGTGCTAACTCCTGAGTAAGCAGATAGAACCACACATAATTCTCTTTGTCTTTTGACAGCATATAGATTCCATCATAAAGTCTATCCTCATCTTCAAGGAAGAACTTCTTCTCCAGATTCACATCAATATTGGCACCTGCAACAATATTATAGCGCCAATTTTGTAGCCATAATTGTTTTTTCTCGGCTATAGTCTTATCCTTGGTGTGCTCAATATCTTTCCGAACAACAAGATTCTCTAAACAATACAGAATACGAGCCTGTTCCGGCGACAATGATAATGTTGCAAAAGCTTCATCATCAAAATCCTCCTCGCCAGCAAATTCTGTGGCATTTCGCTCCTTAGGCTGACGTTGAAATACCAGTTTTATATCATCGCCCCAGAACTTGCTATCCTTTACACATGCAAAAATTAAGCGACCAACAGCTGGAATATTCAACTCAGAAATAAAAGTTGGAAGAAACTCTCTATCCCCGGCTTTTGCTGATGCGATTGCTTTCAAAGCAGCCACAGAGAAATTCATCGTAACAAAGGACGCACTTGATGCCAAACACATACCTGAGAGAAGTCTATCGTTCGCAGGAAGAATTTCGGTCACAGGAATTTCTCTCAGCTCAGCGATATTAGTAATCTGATGTTCCTTCGCCACTTCACATATGCGAATCACCATATATAGACTGCGAACGATACACTCGTTAACAAGAACCGGAAATGCATCTGCTCCTAAATTAAGAGCAATTTTCATAAGTCTCTTTACAAGGTTGGCGTTCTCGTTTTCTTCACAATTCGCCTCAGCCCCTGCTCCTTCAATAATATTGTGCAACCATTCAGAAAAAGCAATATCTGCCTGTTCTTTGTTATCAGGTATTGTTTTTAAAATCGGAAGATTAATAAATGCCTTAATCTTCTTCAGAAGTTCGCCGGATAGTCCGAGATTATCAATCAGATTTCTCTTACTTTCAGCCTGATTAGCCGCCAGTTCATACAGCCAATACATCACCGCTGCAACTATTTTTTCGCCGTTGGTACCACCCACTCAATAATGCTCAGGCAGTTTATTATGCTTTATTTCACCGCTTTCTGTAATATATATAGACTTTTCTGCAAACTGCGTAATCAATGAAAACAACAGGCCCGCTATTGTCGGATGAGCAGTCAGAAGTGTCATATATTCTTTAGCTGTTTCGTCAGCATTTACCCTCTTTACATCCTGATTAACTAAGTACTTGGAAGCAGACTTGTAGTCTTTATTTTTACAGCCAACCATCTCAGCCGCGTAAATAACAAGTGATTTCCAGTTCTTTTCCTTCCACTCATTAATAGTAGCCAGTTGTTCCTCAGTCAATTTAACAAAGCTGAGTGCACCTGTTAACACGCCACTTGCTGCCGCAACAGCATAATATACCTTATGGGAATCCGGAACAGATTCGTCAAATTCTACATCTACATAACCATTACCTGCGGTCGCATTTTCTGCTTCCTCCATACGAATAGTAACGATATCCTCCACATTATATGAAAAAGAGTAATGCATAGGATCCAGCAGGGTGTATGTAATCACGGGGGTCGAAATATCTGTATCCTTCTTTTTTATCATTAATGGTAATTTCTTTTCTACTGGCACTAGCTGATTGTTACTCATAACCGTCTCCTCATCTTCTGTCCGACAACATCAAAACTGGCTATGTAATTGATGTCGACATTATTTCTGTAAATATAAAGCAATCTTAAAACGTGTTTATATGAAGAACCTTTTGGCTTATTGTTTTGCTTGTTCTCTTGGTATATACGTTATTTCTATATCGTACCCCAGTACCTCCATCATCTGAACGAAGGTATTATTGATAACACCGTCTTTCTTTTTAATGACACGGTTCACATACTGGCTGGTAGTATTTATCTCTTCTGCAATCTGCACCTGGTTTTTCCCAGTCTCGATACATTTCACTTTTACATCAACTTCGATATTATTTTTAACCATGTAGCCACCTTCCTTACAGATGTACAAAATAATCTTATTGAGATACATTATAACATAACTGTCAACATCGCAACAACAGCAAAACGCCCTGCCAACCACATAGTCAGCAGAGCGTTCTCTGATTTTCTTCCATATTAAATTGCTCGGAACATCTTCTGAGTGACAGGCCTCTCGCCTGTGGTCTTGTTCAGTTCCGCTCTCGCAGCGTTCAGTTCCTCCATGCGAATCATCTCTTCCTTGGCATCTTCCAAACCGAGGTGCGTGTAGGTGTTCATGGTCACACCGATATCCGAATGCCCCATGAGATACTGCAGGGTCTTGGGGTTCATTCCGGCTTTCGCCATATTGGAACAATAAGTGTGTCTGCAGATATGAGGAGTGATTTTCGGCATCTGCACTCTGTAGATCTCGTTGTATCGGTTCACTGCGTGACGGAATCTATGCCCCCAGTGCAGTGCTACTTCCGGCAAACCATCCTTGTCCAAGTAGATGAAACCGGAATACCCATCCACGAACTGTTCTACCTTTGGTGTAGGTCTGTCTTCCAGGATTGCCCTGAAGCAATATGCCACATCCTCTGTAATAGGAAGTTTCCTCGTTCCGGCATTGGTCTTAGTCGACTGGATAAGGTAGGTCATATCCGATAACCGCTGAAGCTGATGGTCAATGTTGATGATGTTATTCTCAAGGTCGATATCCTTGATGGTCAGTCCACAGAATTCGGAGATTCTCATACCCGTGTGGAAGAGGATGTAAAAGGCTTCGTAGTACTTGCAGTACACATTATCGTCCCTGCAGAAATTAAGGAACTTCCTCATCTGGTCTTTGGTGATAGCCTCACGGGTAACGGTGTCGTTTACTACCACTCCGGCAAGTTCAAAGCCGAAAGGGCTCTTGACGAGGATATCATCGTCTACCGCCATCTGGAATGCCGGGCGAAGAACGCCTCGTACTGTTTTCACCGTACTGTACCGCTTGCCGTCAGCCTGTAAGCCGATGAGGAACAGCTTCGCATCCGAGGTCTTTATATCCCCGATCTTTCTGCTGCCGAACTCATGCTCAGCAAGGATATTCTGCACAAACTTGTAATTGCTCCGGGTGGTAGGCTTCACAGCGTTCACCTTGGTTGTAAGGTAGCGTTCTACAAGGTCGCACACCTTCATGCTCTTTCTGGTAGGGTCAGCCAGAGTATCCAGGTCATAGCCTATCTGCTTCTCCAGTTCTCGGAGAGAAAGGCACGGTTTCTTACCCTGTGGCAGTTTATCGGTCGGCTCGAGCCTCCAGCTGTAAACGAACTTTGGTTTGCCGTTCACATGGTATTTGAACTGATACTGTCCATCCGCTCTGACGGATTCTCCACGGCGAAGAACCCTGTTTTTCTTATCCCTTCGTGTCGGCGGTCTTCCTGTACGTGCCATTTTTCAATTCCTCCTTTTCTGCCGGATGGTGCTTTAGCCACCGTTCAAGTTCTGTGCGGATAACGAGCCGTCTGCTGCCGTAGAGTGCCATGAAGCACGGCTCTGTGGATTCGATCAGCCTACGGAACTTTCTCCGGCTGAGATTGAATAGGCTGATGGCTTCTTCCACAGTCAGCGTCTCCTTTTCCGCTATGATAGGTCTCTTCATTTAAACTCCTTTCCTCCGTTTGCCATATGCTCCAGTACATACTCTTCAAACCGTGGTCTGACGATGAGATAGCGGTTACCTAGGTAGATGGCGAACTCACTGAGATGGTTCTCGGCAAGCCGTCTCATCAGCTTGATGCCGATACCGAAGTAATCCGATGCCTCCTTGATAGAGAGCATATACTTGTCCTTGACAGGGGTGATTTCAGGTCTGCCCCATGCTCCGATGTTTTCTTCCATTATGTAGTTCCTCCTGGTAAAAG
This sequence comes from uncultured Lachnospiraceae bacterium, assembly GCA_945868485.1. Classification (GTDB taxonomy): domain Bacteria; phylum Bacillota; class Clostridia; order Lachnospirales; family Lachnospiraceae; genus Suilimivivens. The sequence goes on from CAMBLS010000135.1 coordinate 5,529, forward strand.
TAGTGACCTCTGGGGTCATCGTATGTTCCCGTACTATGCCCCCGAAGTCAACTACTATTGCCAGAATAAAGGAATTTAGATCTCAGAAGATTTCTCGATAAATTCCTCAAATTTTGTGCGATTTATGAGGTAACGATTACCGCTGTACACGGCAAATCTGCCCAAGTTGTCCTCTGCCAGTCTGCGCATCTTCTTGATGCCGATTCCAAAGTAGGCTGCTGCCTCACGGATGGACAGCAGATACTTCTCGCTGACAGGCAGTCTGACTTCTGCTTCGTTTTCGATGATATTCATATTGCCTCCCGTCTGAGGGAATCGACTGTCCCTCCGAAAAACTTTTTTCATGAGAGGATAAACAAACCGTTCACCCTCATAGGTGGATTATTCTGCGACCTTAAGCGATTTAACAGCCTCCGGAAGTACCAGAACACCGTCAACACGCTCAGAGGTAATGAAAGCGACCTGTCCGCTTTCAGCAAAACGTTCCTCAAGGCGCTTGATGATACGCTTGCCACGTTCAGCAATCCAGAACCAGTTGAAATCACCGAAGAATGCAGTGATATTACCGGGTTCAGGGTCAGGCAGGCAATTGGATACGAATACCCTGTATCCAAACAGCGTATACGGCTCTCCATCTCTGAGATTCTTCTCCCAGATACGCTTGCCTTCCATGTTCTGAATCTTTCTCAGCTGCTGATATGCACCATTCGACATGACAAGCACAGACTTTTCACGAGAGCGGTACTGCTGACCAACTGAATAGATCAGGTCAATAATGTCATCTAAACTGATTTTTCCAGCTTCTTCAGTAACCACACCGACCGGAGCCTGATGAATCAGCCCGATAGGTTTTGCAATGCCATCACCCGTAAAGAATGCCTGTTCCTCAGCAGCACCGATACGTTCAGCGAAGGTATCAGCGATATACTTTTCAAGGTCAAATCCACTGTCCTCCAACATCTCATCGGATACACGGATGATGGTTCCAAGCTTATGCAAATCAATCTTCGCCTGCCCGAATTCAATCTCACCGCCTGCATAGGAGTCGTTTTCATCTACCCAGCATGCAGAGCCATTGCTGAATACCAGAGGGATAGCCTTCTTGGAATTACTGGTGATAACCCTGGAAATCTTACGAAGGATATTCTCGTCTTCCAGTTTCTGAACCAGCGTATCAGAGAAGGTATCCGGTACGATAAATGCGCCGGAACCTTTACTGCCAATATTCATGGATGCATTCGGCATTCCGGTACGCATGGTATCCCAGAAATCATGTGCGTATGCTTCTGCACGCTTGATTTCGTCCACGGTGGGTTCCTTCTTCTTGCCACTGATTTCCTCTGCCAGCTGATTCAGTCTAGCCTGCAGAGCATCTACATTGTTCATCATAGTATTTGTCCTCCTTAAAATTAGTAGCCCTGGCGTGCACGGAGCAAGCGCTCCATCACATCATCCTG
>CAMBLS010000136.1 GCA_945868485.1 uncultured Lachnospiraceae bacterium
AAACCGAATATTTGTAAATGATTTGTGGAAATAAAATGATTAATTTGATAAAAAATGATGGCAAAATATTGCCAATGGAAATTAAGAAATATATTTAATAGAAATAAAATAGCATATATGGAAGTAAAATACGAGTAAAAATAAATTAAAATTTGATCTAAACTGGTGTATAATAGTATAACTCTAGGCATTTGAAGTTAAGGAGGATATTTATGAGTATTTCAGTTCCAATCGGTGGAGCAGATGGCCCCACATCCATATTTCTTGCGGGGAAATTAGATATGGGATGGCTGAATGTGTTTGGGCTTGTAATGGTGATATTGATGCTGATACCTAATATAATTTATGCAGTAAAGTTTCGGGGCGAAGAAAACCGGTGCAAAAATCAGGTGATGAATATAATAGAACAGACTGGAAGATATGCGTCTATGTTTCTGATGATTTTCAATATTGGAATTGGCTCCTTGGGTTTTGCTTCCATTAGAGGATTCCTGATTTATCAGGTTGGAAACAGTATTTTGATGCTGGCATACTGGATAACCTGGCTTCTATTTTTTATAAAAAGAAGCTATGGGAAGACGATGGCACTTGCAATCATTCCCACAGCCATATTTCTGCTCAGCGGAATACTTTTAAGATATATTCCCCTGAGCATTGCAGCAGTGATCTTCGGGATAGGACATATTTATGTGACCAATGAAAATGCCAAATCCCTCAAGCAACATATAAATACATAAAGATGAAATGGCAGATGCTCCCGCCCATGACAAATAAATGGAAAATTTCATGGGAACCGAAAAAGGGGTGCTTTCCATTAAAAATGGGGAGCTTCAGGGCATAGATTACACCGCCGATGGTGTAGATGATGCCGCCTGCAAGAAGCCATCCGAATGCGGCGTGGGGCAGGATGTTCCACAAAGGACCGAAGACAGCCACGCATACCCAGCCCATAGCAATATAAATGACGGATGAAAACCACTTTGGACAGGTAATCCAACAAGCTTTAAGTGTCATACCGAACAGTGCGATGCCCCATACTACAGCGAGCAGGGTATAACCCAGTTTCCCGCCAAGAATAATCAGGCATACAGGTGTATAGGAGCCGGCAATTAATACGAAGATCATCATATGGTCCAGTTTTCGGAATGCTCTTAGAGCCTTGCCGCTGATATTTAAAGAATGGTAGGTTGTGCTTGCCCCGTATAGTAAAATCATGCTGGCGCAAAAAATGCTGAGAGCAACCAATGTGTTAGTGCCCGATGTCAGAGCAGCCTTAATTAAAAGAGGGGTGGCAGCAACAGCAGCCATAACCATACCAATCAAGTGGGTAAGTGCACTTCCGGGTTCACGAATTGTAATCTGCATAATAAAACCTCCTAATGTGTCAATACCATGATGTAGTTTTTAAAACTATATGAAACATATTATGATACTACTATATATTGTCTGATGTGTCAAATAAAAATATGCAGATACTATTTAAAATAGAATGAGGAGGATGAACCTTATGGTCAATCCTCCTCTATTACATGAATTTCCAGATAATCAAAATCAATGTGCTCAATGAAATTATCCTGAGTAAAGCGAACCTTAGCGTGTCGCTTGAATTCAGCAACGGTAGCATCCAGCCAAAGCGGCTTTCCCAAGTCGAATTCATAGCATATCTCGTCCAGTGCCTGAAAAACCTTATGAGTCCTGGTGTCTGGCTGATCCTTACAAATTACGATATCCTTTATTAATCTATTATCCTTAAAAAGTTTACCCCACATTCTAAACATATAAAAGAGCCTTTCCACATAAAATGTATTTGTCTGACTGTTCTGATATGACTCATCATAACATATTGGAATAAAAAAAGCTATTGCATAACATTTAAGCAGAAATTCACAATAATAATTAAAAATTAATTAAAAAATTGTGAAGCATGTACATTTGTGTGGGAAATATGGTACAATCATTTTAAAGATAAACATGAATGTAAATAGGAGTTATCTTTGGCTGTAGTGGGCAATACATAATTAAGGCGGTATTCTAAATGGAACTGAGAATTGAACGTGACAGCGACGTGGACAGCTGGAAAGAAGTTATTTTAATATATAGTTCTGCACTGAAGCAAATAGGAACCAAGCTGGAAATATTGAATGATGAGTTTCAGCATGTACATAGATATAATCCCATTGAGCACATTAAGTCAAGAATTAAGACTTCAGAGAGCATTGTTAAGAAATTAAAGAGACATGGGTATGAGTCTACTATTCAGAATATGGTTGAACATGTAAACGATATTGCCGGCATTCGTGTAATCTGTTCTTTCACTTCGGATATCTATAGAATAGCAGAAATGATCAGTAACCAGAGTGATATTAAGGTGATTTCTGTTAAAGATTACATTGTCAATCCGAAACCCAGCGGATATAAGAGTTATCATATGCTGGTTACTGTTCCGGTGTATTTATCAGACCGGATTGTGGACACTAAGGTGGAAATTCAAATTAGGACAGTTGCAATGGATTTTTGGGCAAGCCTGGAGCATAAGATCCACTATAAATTTGAAGGGAATGCACCGGACCACATTAAGAGGGAATTAGTTGAATGTGCTAAAATGGTATCGGCGTTGGATGCCAAGATGCTTTCCCTGAATGACGAAATCATCAGTATCAGCGAAAATAAAGAAAAATAGAGCCATGAGCTGTTGCAAAGGTAGCTAAATTGTCTATTCGAGCAACAGCTTTTTTATGTGGAAAGATAAAATATGTTTAAAAATGAGGAGTGCCCAGACACATCGCTGCGCCTGGGCTATTATGAAAAAATTTATCTATGTGTGTAATGAAAAACATTACATGTTCGCTTGTTTGTTATAAATATAATATACAGCAGAAATATGAACAAATTATGAACATAGTATGAAATTATCGTTAATTGTTATAATGATATAAAAGAACGAGATACGAAATTGTACAAAATATACAAAAGTAAGTGGATTAAAAAGCTGCAATAAAAAGTAGTTTATTGTAAATATGATTCAAAAGTGATAAGATACAATGTAGGTGCGTAATGGCAGACGATTTTGTACACCGGAGGAATAGTGATGGATAATTTTATGGATAAAATCTCACAAAAATTAAATTCGCAGGAGATCATCCGGGCAAATGCAGCAGCAGATGCGGCAGCCCTTGAAAGCCTGGAAAAGCAGCTTGCACTGTTTAAAGATCAGATGGGAAAATATGATGATTGTCTTCAGGAAATGCGCAAATTAAATTTGAAGAATATCGAAAGCGCACAGGGGGTTCAGGAACTGGCTGATGAGGCCAGCCAAAAACTTGGAAAGACAGTGGGAGAGGTAGAAGCAGCTTCCGTGTCCAGAATCAAAGAAACCTCTGATGTTTCCATTGCAGGAATTAATCAGACATTGAATGAAAGCCTTGCCAAGATTGCTGAGATTAAAGAAAATTCTGACAATCTGGAGCAGATTACCGAAAATATGACCGGATTGCAGACAAGACTTGAGGAGCTGTTTAAGAGTATGGAGGACTTTCTTCATACGGATAATGTAAAGGTTTATCGTAATGTACAGGCTTCCATGATTGAAGAGCTGGGCAAGCAGACTGCCGAGCTTAAGGTGGAGCAGGAAAAATCGGGAAAGAGCAATAAGATATTGCTTCCGTTTATGATTATTACTATGATTATGACGATTGCCAACCTGGCAATCACGGTTGCAAGGATTTTAGGTTTATTCTAAGTTCAAAATTTTTCAGGAGAAATCAGATATGGGTAAACAAAGTTGGAAACCGGGGAACATGCTTTATCCTGTGCCGGCGGTACTTGTTACCGTGGCTGATAAGCAGGGAAACCCCAATATTTTTACAGTGGCATGGACAGGAACAGTGTGCAGCGACCCACCGATGGTATCAATTTCGGTGCGACCCTCCAGATATTCACATCAGATGATTGAGGAAACTGGGGAATTTGTGATTAACCTGACCACCAGAGAACTTGCTTTTGCCACAGATTATTGTGGTGTAAAAAGTGGAAAGGACACTGATAAGATCAAAGATATGCACTTAAATCTGGTGCCAGCCGATGAGGTAAAGGCTCCTCTTCTTAAGGAAAGCCCAGTCAATATTGAGTGCCGTGTAAAGCAGACACTGCGTCTGGGAACCCATGATATGTACCTGGCGGATGTGGTGGCAGTGCATGCAGACGAAGGATACATGGATGAAAAGGGACGTTTTATGTTGGAAAAGGCAGATTTAATTGCATATTCCCATGGAACCTATTACACGTTGGGCGAAAAGCTGGGAACCTTTGGCTACAGTGTGAAAAAGCGTACCACATAATTATGAATCGGAATCGTCAGAAAGAAAGCTTCCTCGAATCACTGCGGAGTTGCCATATTTTTGACGGATGGAATCCAGGGTTTTATCAAGAGCAGCCAGTTTCTCCTGAGAGGGAGATGCGGGGCTGTTTTTTTGTTTGGCTGATGAGGTGTTGGCGGCACTATTTTTTATACTTTGAGATGGCAGATCAAACAGGGAAAGCTGTGTGGGTGTAGAAAGATCTGCCAGTTTGGAGGAGCGGACACCGAGGAGACGGATGGGTTCGCCGTTCCACAATTCGTCAAACAACTGACAGGCACTGGCGTAAATGACCTGTGAGATGTTGGAAGGTTGACAGTAAAGCCAAAGGTATCACGAATCTGGTCTTTGATTATGCGAGCGGCTTCTTCGGGGGAAGAAAAGCGATTTTGAATGGGAGTAAAATCCATGAAGCATTCGTCTACACTGAGCTGCTCGATTTCCGGGCAGATTTCGGATAAGTGGTTCATCAGGAGTTGACTTTTTTCATGATAAAGTGCATGGTCAGGTGCTTCTACCACAAGAGAAGGGCATTTGCGCATGGCATTTATGATAGGTTCACCGGTTGTAATTCCATATTTTTTGGCAGGGATAGACTTGGCAAGTACCACTCCGTGGCGGCGTTCCATATCTCCCCCTATAATGGCAGGAATTGTGCGCAGGTCGATTTTGTTTCCTTCTGCAAGGTTCTTTAAGGAGCTCCAGCTTAGGTATGCAGAATTGACGTCAATGTGAAATATAATCGTTTCCATTTAGGATACCTCCCATTACATCTTAACAGAATATTTTGGAAAGAACATACCCTTTACAACTAAAATGATAACTGTTAGAATAAATCTGTTACGAAAATGTTACAAAAAGGCAAATATTTTGGAGTTTAATAATAGATGAAAAGCGTTACCAGTTATTATAAGAGATTGAAAGTAAGAAGTATTAAAATTACAGTGCTGGCATTATTTGTCAGTATATTTTTTCTGCCTTCTTTTGTACCCTTTGAAAAAACGGGTAATAATATCTTTACAGTGATTTTAAATAACAAGGAAGTGGGTGTGGTTTCAAACCCTGAGGAAGCAGAAGAGTATGTGCTTGAGGCAAGGCGGCAGATTGCGTCCGGAAATGATGAACTGATTCTGGTAGAAAGCGATCTGAAGCTAGAAGGAAGAGAGGTGCTTTGGGGAAAGATAGATGAGCCTAAGCAGATTGTTGAGCAGATGGTACAGGTGCTTAAGTCCGATGTAAAGGAAACTCTCCACAGATCCTATGTGGTTAAAATTAACGAATATATGGTGAATCTTTCCAGTCAGAGTGATGTGGTAGGGCTTTTGCAGGCAGCCCTTGATAAGTACGATACGGAAGGTCGCTATCAGGTAGATTTGAAGCTGGATCCTACCAGAGAGCTTCCGGTACTTACGACGAATATTTTGACAGAAGAGGAAGCTGTGGAAGAAACTCAGGAGACGGTTAATCTCGAAGCAGGAATTCACGCAGAAATCACAGCTCTTTTTGAAGAGATAGAACCGGCAGGGGAAAAGGATTTTGAGGACTATGATCTTGGATTGATCTCCATGGAGTATGGAGATACTATTGAGGTTGTGGAAGCCTATCTGAAGGAAGAAGAATTGACTGGATTAGCTGCGGCAATTCAGGAGGTTACACAGGAAGAGGAAAAGAGTGATATCTATGAAGTAGTAGCAGGAGATACTCTTTCTGAGATTGCAATTAAAACGAATATTCCCATGGACAAGCTGATTGAAATGAATGCTTCTCTGGAGAATGAAAATTCCATGATAAGAGTTGGGGATGAATTGATTGTTACCGTTCCAGAACCAAAGCTTGCCGTGGTTCGCCAGGAGGAGATGTATTATGAGGAAGATTATGAGGAAGACGTTATCTATATAGATAATGATGAGTGGTATACAACAGAAATGAAGACTTTGCAGGAACCTTCGGCGGGCCATAGAAAGGTTATTGCGGTAGTCACATTTGAAAACGAGAAAGAAATTAATACAGAAATCATAAAGGAAGAGGTTACTTATCAGGCAGTGCCCAAGATTGTTGAGCGTGGAACTAAGATACCGCCAACTTATATTAAACCTCTTTCGGGAGGACGATTGTCATCCAACTTTGGGCGAAGAAACAGACCTACGAAAGGAGCCAGCTCTTATCATAAAGGGGTTGACTGGGCGACACCTACAGGTACGGCAATTTACGCTTCCTGTGGTGGAACTGTTGCAAGAGCAGGATGGGGAAGCGGATATGGATATGTAGTGTATATCAATCATCCTGATGGCAGACAAACAAGATATGGGCATTTGAGCAAGGTGCTTGTATCCCCAGGACAAACAGTTTCTCAGGGACAAAAGATTGCGCTGAGCGGTAACACAGGTATCAGTACAGGACCTCATCTGCATTTTGAAATGCTGATTAATGGTTCACAGGTAAACCCTCTGAAATATCTGAACTGATGTTTGATGTTTACAAATGAACAGGATATGTTATAATGAACGATAGCGACAAAGTGTGATTAATAGAATTTTTATTTTTAGATATAGAGGTATACTATGGAACAGTATGCAATTAAAGGCGGAAATCCGCTGGTTGGAGAAGTGGAAATAGG
>CAMBLS010000137.1 GCA_945868485.1 uncultured Lachnospiraceae bacterium
GAAGGCTGGGGAACGGCCGGAAAGGGATATCTGATTGGTCAGATTATCAGAAATATTGATCCCCGTTTTTTTAAGGTGGCGCCTATGGACTGTCCCACAGAGGAGGAACGAAGAAAACCCTTCCTATATCGGTATTTTACTAAGATACCGGAAGCAGGGAAGCTGATGTTTCTGGATTCCGGTTGGATGAATGAGGTGACTGAAAGTCTCCTGCAGGGAGAAATGGATCAGAAAACCTATGATCAGAGAATTGGGAGCATCAGAAGATTTGAAAGGCAGCTTACAGACAACGGTTATCTCCTTTTGAAGCTTTTCTGTCACGTCAGCGAAAAGGAGCAGAAAAAGAGGATTGCAGAGCTGGAGGAAGATATTGATACCCGCTGGAGAGTTGGAAAGAAGGATAAGTGGCAGAACGAAAATTACGATAGATGCATGGAAGTTTTCAGCAGATATATGGAGGATACCAATGCGCCTTCCGCACCATGGTATGTGCTTGATGCCAAATCGAAAAGATGGGCAGAGCTGCAGGCACTGGAAATTTTGACCCAGGGGATTGACATTGCCCTTCAGAATCAAAGCTTGGCAGTTCCACCTCTGCAGAATGTTTTCCCACTTCAGAAAATGCCAAAGCTTGCGGAAATCAAGTTGAATCACAGCATAAAAGAGGATGAATACAAAGAGGAACTTGACAAATTGCAGAAGAAACTCAGGGAGCTGCACAACCGTCTTTATCGGAAGAAGGTTCCTGTTGTGATTGTATATGAGGGCTGGGATGCCGCTGGTAAGGGTGGAAATATCAAGCGGATTACAGAGGCGCTGGACCCTAGAGGGTTTGAGGTACATCCCATTGCCAGTCCTGAACCCCATGAAAAGGCAAGGCACTACCTGTGGCGTTTTTGGACAAGGTTACCTAAGACCGGGCATATTGCAATTTTTGACAGAAGCTGGTACGGACGTGTCATGGTGGAACGGCTGGAGGGATTTTGCAGCGAAAATGACTGGAAGCGTGCTTACAATGAGATGAATGAGTTTGAAAAGGAGCTTTCAGACTGGGGTGCAGTGATAATTAAATTCTGGGTGCAGATTGATAAGGATACTCAGCTTGCCCGATTTACCGATAGACAGAATACACCGGAAAAGCAATGGAAGATTACCGATGAGGATTGGCGTAATCGTGAGAAATGGGATGCTTACGAAGTGGCAGTTGATGAGATGATTAAAAAAACAAGTACCACCTATGCTCCATGGCATATTTTGGAGTCTACTGATAAGAAGTGGGCAAGGATCAAAGCGCTTAAGATTGTGATTGGGGAACTGGAAAAAGCATTAAAATAGATAAAAGCTGAATTGCAAACCATATCTTTTTATTTTATAATGTTAAAAGTTATAAATATGCAGAAAATTACTTTTTAACCTGAGGAGGACTGGCAGTATGGTATCAGTATTTGAAAGCGGTGCCTATCTGGTAAACGGTATGGAAATCATTCCTGACGGATCAGATGCACCTGCAGCAGTAAAAAGCAAAACAGGAAAGGACATTTCCAAAGAAGAGGCAAAAAAAGGCACCATTGCGTACGGCATTTTAGAATCTCATAATACTTCCGGAAATATGGATAAGCTGAAAATTAAATTTGATAAGCTTACCTCACATGATATTACATTTGTAGGTATTATCCAGACTGCCAGGGCATCAGGACTGGAAAAGTTTCCCGTTCCCTATGTTTTGACGAACTGCCACAACTCATTATGTGCAGTTGGCGGAACCATAAATGAGGATGATCACATGTTTGGTCTTACCTGTGCCAAGAAATACGGCGGTGTCTATGTACCTCCTCATCAGGCGGTTATCCATCAGTATGCAAGAGAGATGCTTGCTGGCGGTGGCAAAATGATTCTGGGTTCCGATTCACACACACGCTACGGCGCATTGGGAACTATGGCAATGGGAGAAGGTGGACCGGAGCTAGTAAAGCAGCTCTTAAACCAGACCTATGATATCAACATGCCCGGAGTAGTTGGTGTTTATCTGACAGGAGAACCGGTAAAAGGGGTAGGTCCACAGGACGTTGCGCTTGCCATTATCGGAGAAGTGTTTGCAAGCGGTTATGTGAAAAATAAGGTAATGGAATTTGTAGGTCCTGGCGTGTCTTCTTTAAGTGCAGATTTTAGAATCGGCATTGATGTTATGACAACAGAAACCACCTGCCTGTCTTCTATCTGGAGAACAGATGATACCATTAAGGAATTTTATGAAGTTCATGGAAGAACAGAAGAATATAAGGAGTTAAATCCCGACACGGTGGCTTATTATGATGGAATGATTACCATTGATTTGGCTACAATCAAGCCCATGATTGCAATGCCCTTCCATCCAAGCAATACTTACACCATTGAAGAACTGAACGCAAACCTTCTGGATATTCTTGATGATGTAGAAAAGAAGGCAGCTGTTTCCTTAGATGGAGCAGTGGATTTTACCTTGAAGAATAAGGTAAAGAACGGTAAGCTTCTAGTGGATCAGGGAATTATTGCTGGCTGTGCAGGTGGCGGTTTTGAAAATATCTGTGCAGCGGCAGATATTATGAAGGGAGCTTACATAGGCTCAGATGGATTTACCTTAAGTGTATATCCTGCATCTATGCCTGTTTATATGGAACTGATTAAGAATGGATGTGCAGCAACCCTGTTAGAAACCGGTGCGGTTATGAAGACAGCATTCTGTGGTCCCTGCTTTGGTGCTGGTGATACTCCTGCAAACAATGCATTCAGTATCCGTCACTCTACCAGAAACTTCCCTAACAGAGAAGGTTCCAAGCTGCAGAATGGTCAGATTTCTTCTGTAGCATTGATGGATGCACGCTCTATTGCAGCTACTGCAGCGAACAAGGGTGTTCTTACAGCAGCCACAGAATTTGATGGACCTATTCATAAATACCAATATTACTTTGATGCTAATATTTATGCAAACAGAGTATTTGACTCCAAGGGAGTGGCAGATCCTGAAGTGGAAATCCAGTTTGGTCCTAACATTAAAGACTGGCCGGCAATGACAGAGCTTCCTGAAAATCTGGTTCTGCGTGTGGTATCTGAGATTCATGATCCGGTAACTACTACAGATGAGCTGATTCCTTCTGGAGAAACCTCATCCTACCGCTCCAACCCTCTGGGCCTTGCAGAATTTACCCTGTCTAGAAAGGATCCTGCGTATGTAGGTCTTGCAAAAGATATTCAGGTAGCTCAGAAGGCGGTAATGGAAGGAAAGTGTCCTCTTGATGTGAAACCGGAGTTAAAGCCGGTTATGGAAGTGATTAATAAGACTTATCCTGAAGTGGGCAGAGGAAACGTAGGATTTGGATCTACAATCTTTGCAGTGAAACCGGGCGATGGCTCTGCGAGAGAGCAGGCTGCTTCCTGCCAGAAGGTATTAGGAGGTTGGGCGAACATTGCCAATGAGTATGCTACCAAGAGGTATCGTTCCAACTTAATCAACTGGGGTATGCTTCCTTTTCTGATTAAGGAAGGTGAGCTTCCCTTCCAGAACAAGGATTATTTGTTCTTCCCTGGTATCAGAAAAGCTGTTGAGGAAAAGGCAGATGAGATCAAGGCTTACAGAGTGGGTGAGGATGGAATGACAGAATTCTCATTAAGACTTGGGGAATTGACAGATGAAGAACGTCAGATTATCTTAAAAGGTTGTCTGATTAATTATAACAGAGTTTAAAAATTATGTGACCGTTGGTGGTGTTTTCGCAAGCCCGCTGTGTGTCCTTGTAAGGACAATACAGTGGGCTTGCTTGTGTATTGTTAATGGCTGAACGGCTATGTGATAATTAACATGATGCAGTTTTTTTGTCCAGCAAAAGAGCAATAAAAATGCCGGATGCCAGAAAAAATATATTAGTCAGACATGAATTTATGGAAATAAAAAAGCTTTCAAAGGGAATGATCATAATGGTTGCAGCAATTACGACTCCCAGAATAGCATGAAAGGCAAGGGAATAGTAATTTTCGAACAGAGAATTAATAAGCTTTGACAGACAGATGATGGTTGCCAAAGCACCGATTCCGGAAGGAAACAGTACATTGGGCGAAAGATGCCCAATTCCGTCTACAAAGGGTGTATAAAGCCCCAGTGGCATTAAAAGAGTGGAAAAGCTCATCCCCGGTGCAATAATGCTTAGAGAAAGACAAAAACCGCAGAACAAATACCAGATAAAGTTTGGTGTAATAGTAACGGAAGCTGCGTTTAAACTGATCAACAGGGTGAAAACCAGAATCATTGCAGTTATCATAGAAATTATGGATCCGTTGGTGCGTCCTTGCAGTCCGGCTTCATTCCAAAGAGAGGGAAGCATTCCTGTAATTAATCCGATAAACAGACAGACAGAAGGTTCCGGATACCTTTCCAAAAAGAAGGCCAAAAGGTTTGCGACACCCAGAAATCCGATTGCCGCTCCCGTAAAATAGGGTAACAGTTTTGGAACATGGGTTTTAAAGTGGCGAAAGGGATTGGACAGGAGCTCCATAATAGGCTTATAGATACCGAACACAACACTGAGCACTCCACCGCTGATTCCCGGAAGTACGGCACCCAGTCCGATGAGTGCACCCTGCAACATATGTAAAACTATCATGAGGGGGGAAATTCTGTCAATTTTTTGTTCTTTCATTCTTCCTCCATTTCTAATTCTGCCAGATAAATTTGATTAAGATAGATAAGGCATATATTAAAGGATATGAGTTTTTCTGTCATTTTATTTCTTTTAATCTTTACTAAATCTAAACACTGACCGATAAATAATTTGCAGATGTTTATGGCCAGAACATTTGCAGAAAATAATGATTTAGTCGCCACGGATGGTATGCTTAAGGGAAATGGACAGCCCTTTTGTATATCATTTTTGTTTTTTCAAACAGGGAGGGGAGAATAAAACAAGGGACCAAAAAGGAGGAAAGATGCGAATAGATTCCGCTACAATAGGAATGGAATCCGCTAGAAGTTACACATCCGTTTCCAGAAGGGTGAGTAAGTTCACCATCACAAACGGAAGGCAGAGTCTTGAGGATGGAACCAATTCTCTGCTGGGAAATTTATTTCAGGGTACAACGGAGGGTGAGGAAACCCAGACAGAAGATAAGGAAAAGCCGGAGAATTCCCTGAAGGCTTCCCTGGAGGATATGACTGCCAAACTACAGGCTGTAAGAACAGGGAGAATTCAAAAAATCGATGTATTTGAGGCAAGGGAACAACTGATGGAAATCAGGCAACAGTGCCTCAATTATCTGATGGAATTGTTTTTTCCGGAAAGAAAAAGCAGCGCATGGGAGAAATACACCGGTCTGTCAGAGTCTGTAAGCGCAACAACTGGCAATCTTATTTCTTCGCTGGGTGTAGGAACGAAAACCTTTGCCTATAGCACACAGTATTATCATGAAGAAATGGAAACCACCGGGTTTTCTACGCAGGGAACGGTTAAATGTGCCGATGGCAGAGAGATTAATTTTAATCTGAATGTTGAGATGAGCAGGAGCTTTCAGGAATATTATGAGGAAAATGTCAGCTATACCCAGGTTGCACTGTGCGATCCATTGGTAATTAATTTGAACGGAAATATAGCAGATTTATCTGACCAGACGTTCTTTTTTGATCTGGACGGAGACGGACAGGAGGATGAAATTAATCGACTGGCAGCTGGCAGTGGATTTCTTGCCCTTGACAAGAATGAGGATGGAGTTATTAATGACGGCTCAGAGCTTTTTGGAACCAAATCAGGAGATGGATTTGCCGATTTAGCCGCTTATGACAGTGATCATAATGGGTTTATTGATGAGAATGATGAGATTTGGAGCAAACTGAAAATCTGGACAATGGATGAAAATGGAAATAAGCAGATATACTCTCTGGCAGATCAGGGGGTAGGTGCAATCTGTCTTCAGAACGCAGCCACCGATTTTTCCATCACGGATAAAGATAACGGAGTGAACGGCATGGTTCGCCGAACCGGAATTTTTCTGTATGAGAATGGGAATGTGGGAACTTTACAGAATGTAGAAATGGCACTTCATGAACAGAAGGAGCAGGAGAAGGCTCCTAAAGAGTATGGTAAATATGAACAATGGCTATACAATATGGTATAAAATAGTGTAAAGGAGTATAAAAGAGGGACATCGCCGCATAAAATAGTCCGGAGGTGTTCTATGAAAAAACTTAGAGTCTTTCAAACTGTCAAAAAGAGAAGAATCGTACCTGGATTTTCCCCGAAAAATCTCAGTACGGTTCTTTTACTTTTGTTGATGATTCCTTATTTCATTACCTTCTTATTTGGGAATCTGGGTGAGGAAGAGATAAAAGGAAGCAGTGCTCTTAGTGAAGAAGGGAGCATTTATGTTCGAAATATAACCTCCCTTGGAAGTGAATGCGTTCCTCTGGAAATATATGTGGCAGATAGGCTGGCAAGAAGCATTAATAATGATTTTGAAATGGAAACTTTAAAAGCGCAAGCTGTTCTAATCCGATCCGGATTAATGACAATGAGCAAGAAAAATCAGGGCGAAACAGAGATTAGAGTGGAGGATACAGAATATGGAAGCATAACGATTTCACAGCGTATCTGGCAGGCAGTGGAAGAAACAAAAGGCGTATGTATCTTGTGGAAAAAAAGACCTGTCAATGGCGCCTATTTTGCAGTAAGTAATGGAGCAACCAGAAATGGAGATGAGGTTTCTGCGGCAGAATATTCCTATTTAAAAAGTGTGATCTGCAGCAGAGATTTTTTGTCAGAGGATTATATTCGTAAGGTTAGCTGCAGAGAAGACGAGTTTGAAAAAATATGGGAACGGCTGCCGGGACTTGATATAGCAAATGATGAAATTTTGAAAGAATATATATCAGAAACAGAGATTATGGACGTAAAAGTCTACAGGGACAGCGTAGGGTATGTACTTTATGTG
>CAMBLS010000138.1 GCA_945868485.1 uncultured Lachnospiraceae bacterium
AATATGAAGATGGCAGAGTAACGGTTATTACAGACAAAGAGCTGATTGAGCAGATAACATATGCCTGCAAGAAGCTTGATATGACCATTGGATAGAAATGGTGAAAGAAAGGAAAACGTATTTGCCATGAGTAAGTATGATGTAAAGCAGGAGGTAACTGATAAATACTCTCTGCGGGGTAGGGTGTTTCACAAGCTGAGAGAGGACATCCTAAACGGAAAATATAAAGAAAATGAGGAATTAAAAGAGGTTGCCATAGGAGAGGAACTTGGGGTCAGTCGAACTCCGGTAAGAGAGGCCTTTAGACAGCTGGAATTAGAGGGACTGATTCAGATTGTTCCTAATAAGGGCGCTTATGTAACCGGAATTACTGCCAAAGACGTGAAGGATATTTATATGATACGTTCATCTCTGGAAGGGATGTGTGCCCGTCTGGCAACAGAGCATATCACGAAAGAGCAGATGGAGGAACTGGAGGAAAATGTTTATCTTGCCAGCTTTCATGCGTCCAAGGGACATATGGAACAGATGGCAGAGTTAGATAACAGATTTCATCATATTCTTTATGAAGCCTGTGATTCCAAGATGTTGGAAAATCTTTTGCAGGACTTTCACCAGTATGTAATCCGTATTAGAAAAAAGACGCTCTCCACTAAGGAGAGAGGAATTGCCTCCAATGAAGAACATCGCATGATTATGGAGGCAATCAAAGCGGGCAAGCCAGAGGAAGCAGAGCGTTTGGCAACCCAACACATGAACAATGCCTATGACAATATGGTAAAAAATGGATTATATGATATATTTGAATCATAAAAAATAAAAAGGATGGAGTAGGACATGGAAAAAATTAAGATGACAACCCCACTTGTGGAGATGGACGGAGACGAAATGACCAGAATTCTCTGGCAGATGATTAAGGATGAGTTATTGTTGCCTTACATTGATTTGAAGACAGAATATTATGATCTGGGTCTTGAACACAGAAATGAGACTAACGACCAGGTAACCGTAGACAGTGCAGAGGCAACTAAGAAGTATGGAGTAGCAGTAAAATGTGCCACCATTACACCTAATGCTGCCAGAATGACAGAATATAACTTAAAGGAGATGTGGAAGAGTCCTAACGGTACCATCAGAGCAATCCTGGATGGAACTGTATTTAGAGCACCTATTCTGATAAAGGGAATTGTACCCTATGTAAAGAACTGGACAAAGCCCATTACCATTGCCCGTCATGCTTATGGGGATGTTTATAAAAATACAGAAATCAAGGTTCCCGGCAAGGGAAAGGCAGAGCTGGTATTTACTGCAGAGGATGGAACAGAAACCAGAGAACTGATTCACAATTTTGAGGGTGCAGGAATTATTCAGGGCATACATAACACCGAAAAATCCATCTCAAGCTTTGCAAGAGCATGTTTTGGCTATGCTATTGATACGAAACAGGATTTATGGTTTGCCACCAAGGATACTATTTCTAAGAAATATGATCACACTTTTAAGGATATCTTTCAGGAAATTTATGATGCGGAGTACAAGGATAAATTTGAGGAGCTTGGCATTGAATATTTCTACACTTTGATTGATGATGCAGTTGCACGGGTGATTCGTTCTGAAGGGGGATTTATTTGGGCATGTAAAAATTATGACGGAGATGTTATGTCAGATATGGTGGCAACTGCCTATGGAGATTTATCCATGATGACTTCTGTGCTGGTTTCTCCGAGCGGCGTTTACGAATATGAAGCAGCCCACGGAACAGTACAACGCCACTATTACAAACATTTGAAGGGGGAGGAGACCTCTACTAACTCCATCGCAACTATCTTTGCATGGACAGGCGCTCTTCGTAAGCGTGGAGAGCTGGATGGAATTACCGAACTGGTTGACTTTGCAGATAAACTGGAAAGAGCCTGCATCAAGACCGTAGAGGATGGCAAGATGACCAAGAGCCTTTCTCTGATTTCTACCTGTGAAAAGCCTGTAATCCTGAACAGTCTTGACTTTATTAAGGCAATCAGGGAAACCTTTGATACAATTTAGATAATAAGAAACTTCTACAAATTGGAAATCCCTTTTTGTAGAAGTTCTTTTTTAATTTGCCAGTATTTCCCACTGGTCATATAAATCTGCAAGTTTACTGTTCAACTCATCCTGGGTGTGGGTCAATTCCTGAAGTTTCGAAACATTGGTGGCAACCGCAGGATCACTCATCATTTCTTCGATTTCAGCAAGCTGTTGTTCAAGCTCTGTGATTCTTTCTTCGCACCTTTTTAGGTCATTTTCCTTTTTGCGCTGTTTTGCCTGTAACTCTTTTTGAGCTTGCCAGTCAAGCTTGGTGTCTGAAGGTGCATTTACTTTTGATGGAGAGTGGTCATCAGGCTTTGGAGAAACTGGAGAAAGTTCATCCCTTTTCTCAAGATAGTAGTCGTAATTTCCAAGATAGCTGGTAAGCTCTCCGTCTTTGAGCTCCAGAATACGACTGGCAGTGCGGTTAATAAAGTAACGGTCATGGGATACATACAGAACCGTGCCTTCATAAGCGTTTAAAGCATCCTCAAGAATTTCTTTAGAGATGATATCTAAATGGTTGGTAGGTTCGTCTAAAATCAGGAAATTGGATTCTGAAAGCATCAGCTTTGCAAGAGACATTCTTCCTCGTTCCCCACCGCTTAAATCGCCAATTCGTTTGTAAACATCATCACCTGTGAAAAGGAAGGCGGCAAGAGTGCTGCGAATTTCTGTATTGCTAAGGTATGGATAGCTATCGGAAATCTCGTCAAACAAGGTCTTTTCCATGTGCAGCACGTGGTGCTCCTGATCGTAATAACCGATATGTACGTTGGTGCCCAGCGTAATCATTCCTCCATCGGCTTTCAAAAGTCCGTTTATAATTTTCAGGATAGTGGTCTTGCCTGTTCCATTGTCCCCAATGATAGCAACATGTTCTCTGCGCTTTAGATCCATGGCAAGGTTGCTAAAAAGTGTTTGACCGTTAAAGTCCTTGGTGAGTCCTTCTATGTGAAGAACGTCCTTGCCACTAGTGCAGTGTGGGGTGAGGGTCATATGGATATCTGTTCGGGCTTCTGAGGGCTTGTCTAAAACCTCAATTTTATTCAGCATTTTTTCCCGGCTTTCCGCCCGTTTGATAGATTTTTCACGATTAAAGGATTTTAATTTTTCAATGACAGCTTCCTGATGTTTGATTTCCTGTTGCTGTTTGAAATATGCATTCAAAGCAGCAGTTCGAAGCTGTTCCTTCTTAACAGCGTAATCTGAATAATTTCCAATAAAAGTAGTGGCTTTGGTCTGGTCAATTTCAATAATCTTGCCTGCAATCCGATCCAGAAAATAACGGTCATGAGATACAATCAAAACTGCTCCCTTATAATTCAGAAGATAGGTTTCAAGCCAGGTAATGGAGTTCAGATCAAGATGGTTGGTAGGCTCGTCTAAAATGATTAAGTCCGGTTTTAAAAGCAGAAGGCGTCCAAGGGCAACTCTGGTTTTCTGACCGCCGGAGAGGGTAGAGATTTTTTTGTCATATTCTGTCTCATCAAAGCCAAGTCCCTTAAGCACGCCCATGATCTCGCTCTTATAAGCGTAGCCGTTGGCAAGCTCAAAAGAATGGGTAAGGCGGGTATAAGCATCCATAAGCTGGGCCAGCTCTTTTCCGGATACCTGTTTCATGGAATGTTCCATTTCCCGGATCTTCTGTTCCATGGCAATTACATCTGCTTTTACGGAAAGCAGTTCATCGTAAATGGTGTTTGCACTGTTTACATCCTGATTTTGAGCAAGGTAGCCTAATGTTTTCCCTTTGGCAAGTGTGACGATTCCGTCATCAGCAGACTGTTCTCCCACAATAATGCGAAGAAGGGTCGTTTTTCCCGCTCCGTTTATACCTACAATGGCAGCCTTATCGTAATCTTCAATATGAAAGGAAACATTGCATAGTATAGGCTGCTCATTGAATGCTTTTGATAAATTTTGACATGATAAAATCATAACGCACATCCTTAAAAAAATTTTCATTTCCAGTTTACCGACAACAAAAGGGAATGTCAATTCATTGACATTTTTTTAACAGTGTTATATATTTATACTTGATCTATATAACAAACCGGCAGGAGGGAATCCAGTTGGAGAACAAGGAAATTTCACAGGCGGTCATTGGTCGTCTGCCAAGATATTTCAGATATTTAGGGGAACTAAAGGACGAAGGTATTGAGAGAATATCTTCTCAGGAACTGAGTGATATCATGCAGGTGACAGCATCCCAGATACGTCAGGATTTCAATAATTTTGGGGGCTTTGGTCAGCAGGGATATGGATATAAGGTAGAATATCTTTACGAGGAAATTGGCAAGATATTGGGGCTTGATAAGACCCACAATCTGATTATTATCGGAGCAGGTAATTTGGGGCAGGCACTGGCAAACTACATGAATTTTGAGAGAAGAGGTTTTATTTTTAAGGGTATTTTTGATAATAATCCGGCACTTTTTGGCAGGAAGATCAAGGATATGGAAGTAAAACCAATGGGAGAGATGGAGGCCTTTGTCAGAGAAAATGAGATTGATATAGCTGTGCTTACTATTCCTAAAACCAGTGCAGTAGAAGTGGCAGAGAAACTTGTACAGAACGGAATTAAGGGGATTTGGAATTTTGCTCATGTGGATTTGAATGTTCCAAAGGAAATTCAAGTGGAAAATGTGCATTTGTCAGACAGCCTGATGAAGCTTACATATAATATTATCAGGTTTGAAAATGAAAACAATAACTGAAAGCGGTATTTATTTGAATCAGTGCCAATAAATCTGGGATTTATCTCATGGAGGCGAGAGTATGTCAAGGACAGATGATATATATAAACCCGCATTAGTAGGGAAAAAGATACCGGTGTTGACACTGGACAATAAGTGGCATCATCTTTTTACACAGGCAGAGCCTGATAAGCATATCAATCGTCTTGTTGATGAGTTGAATGAGTTGGTTAAAAGGCAGGGCAAGGCAAACACAGAGATTAAGGAGATAAAGAAGCTGAAAAAGAAACTGATGCAGGAAATTGTTGAGAATGCATCGGAAGCGTCTTTGGAAAATGATCTGAAGGCTCAAAAAAAAGCAGATGAAAGTAAGCGCCTGATAAATGAGTGCAATGAGAAGATAGAGGCTTATGAGGATGAATTACTAGAGCTGCCCGGAGAAATAGACAGAGTCAATCGTGAATTGATGCTGGCGACAATGGAAATCTGTTATGACAGATTAAAAGAAAATGAAAAGGAAATTGAAGAAACTGCTAAATGGATTGCCAAAATCAGGGTAGAGTTAAAAAAGAAATTAATCCGCAAGCAGGAAAAAGAACTTATGAATCAGGAACTTTATGCTTATATGCATGATATTTTTGGAGCAGATGTGATAGATATATTTGATATGAAATATCAGGGACCGCAAACAGAGAATATCGAAAAGAAGCCGGCAGAGAGTAAAGAAAATAAATAAATGCGTCATGACTGGTATCGGTACATGGCGCATTTGCTATATTTAAAAATAGAAAATTTCAGGTAGATTCTAAGCGTGTGAACCGGGTGGAAGTGAGGAAAAATGAAATATATAGTAAAATCCATGGAAATGAAAGCTTATGATGAAGATACGATAAACAGAATTGGCATTCCATCAGCGGTGTTGATGGAGCGGGCTGCACTTGCCGTAGTTGAGGAACTGGTTAAGTCAGAGGATATTCAAAAACGAGTGTTGATTGTGGCAGGAGGCGGAAATAATGGCGGGGATGGACTGGCAATAGGTCGTCTTCTTGCATTAAGAGGATATGATGTTACTTTTTGTTTGGCAGGAAACCCAGAAAAAATGACGGATGAAACCAAACGGCAGATGACCATTATTCAAAATTTAGGGTTTTCCATACAGAGCAAATTGGAGAATTGGGAATATGATATGGTAGTGGATGCTCTTTTTGGAATTGGTTTATCCAGAATTGTCAATGGGAAATATCTAGAATTTATACAGCAGATCAATTTATACAGAAGTAGAGGTGCCCGTGTCTATTCTGTAGATATTCCTTCGGGAATTTGTGCAGATAATGGAAGGGTAATGGGAGATGCGGTTCATGCAGATCTTACGGTGACTTTTGGATTTGCCAAAAGAGGACATCTGTTATATCCAGGCAGGGAATACACAGGGAAATTGGTGATAAGCGATATTGGCATTACGGAGAAATCCTTTGAGATTAGAGAGCCTTCCGCATTCTGTTATGAAAGAAATGATCTTTCATGGCTGCTTCCATACAGAAGACCTGATGGGAATAAGGGTACTTTCGGGAAGGTACTTCTTGTTGCCGGAAGCAGAGATATGAGTGGTGCATGTATTTTGTGTGGAAATAGTATATTGCGCTCCGGTGCAGGTATGGTTAAAATCATATCCAATATCTGTAATAGAGAAATTCTTCAGCAGACTTTGCCGGAGGCCATGTTGTACTCATATGAAGAGAAACCGGATGAAAAAAAGGTCAGAGACGCGCTTTTATGGTGTGATGTAGTAGTGACAGGTCCGGGAATGGGGACAGATGAAAATGCATTTAACATTATGAAAGTACTTTGAGAAAATAAGAGACTTCCAATGATTATTGATGCAGATGGGCTGAATTTGATTTCCAATCATGAAGAGCTGGCAAAACTGGCTGCAATGCGGGAAGGAGGCAAGACAATTATGACGCCTCATCCGGGGGAACTGATTCGGCTGATGCATACAAATATGGAGGAATACGTAGGGAACAGAGAAAAACTGGTAAGTGATCTCGCAGGAAAATTCGGCTGTGTGGTAGCTGCTAAAGATGCAGTAACTTTGGTGATGCAAAGTAATAAAAATAAGCTTTATATCAATACATCAGGAAATGATGCAATGGCTACTGCGGGAAGCGGTGATGTGCTTGCA
>CAMBLS010000139.1 GCA_945868485.1 uncultured Lachnospiraceae bacterium
TGCATGTTCTACTCTTTGGAGGGCTGATTTATCATCAGCTCTTTTTTATTTCGCGAAAATTTTCTGCAAAGGAATTCTTGCAAAATAAAAACATATTAAATTTTAGAAAATGAGAGGGAAGAACAAATGTTAGAAACAATCAGTCAGATTTTGACGGCAATCGATGATTTTGTGTGGGGAATTCCCCTAATCGTGCTAATCCTTGTGGTGGGCATCTTTTTGACTATTCGTTTGAAAGGCTTACAGATTACAAAGCTTCCGCTGGCAATCAAACACATTATTGCAAATGAAAAATCCGGTGACAAGGGCGAGGTATCGAGCTTTGCAGCGCTGTGTACAGCGTTATCGGCAACCATCGGTACAGGAAACATTGTTGGTGTGGCAACAGCGTTGGTAGCAGGTGGTCCGGGTGCCTTATTCTGGATGTGGCTTGCTGCACTTCTCGGTACAGCTACCAAATATTCTGAGTGCCTTCTTGCTGTGAAATATCGTGTAGTGGCAGAAGATGGACATATCATCGGTGGACCTTTTTATTACATAGAAAAGGGAATGGGTGAGAAGTGGAAATGGCTTGGAAAGATATTCGCCTTTTTTGGTGTAGGTGTAGGTTTGTTTGGTATCGGAACCTTTACACAGGTAAATGGAATTACCAGTGCGGTTAGAAGTTTCTTTGATCCCAATATGAAACATACAGTCAGCCTTTTTGGAATGGAGTATTCCTGGGCAGTGGTTATTGCAGGAATTGTACTCACGATCTGTGTAGCACTGGTTATTATTGGTGGTCTTAAGAGAATTTCCATGGTAGCGCAGGTAGTGGTTCCTTTTATGGCAGTTTTATATGTGGTTGCAGCGCTGCTCATTATCATCTGTAATATTACCAAAGTGCCGGCAGCAGTCGTAACCATTGTACAGAGTGCATTTGGATTAAGGGCAGCAGCAGGCGGTATGATGGGTGCAATGATTGTAGCAATGCAGAAGGGAATTGCAAGAGGTATTTTCTCAAACGAAGCAGGACTCGGAAGTGCACCTATTGCAGCGGCAGCAGCACAGGTTGAAGAGCCTGCCAAGCAGGGACTGGTTTCCATGATGGGAACAATTATAGATACGCTGGTCATTTGTACGATGACAGGTCTTTCTATTGTAATTACAGGTACATGGGATATGGGACTAGAAGGAGTGGAGGTAACCACTAAGGCATTCCAGCTGGGACTTCCCTTCCCCGATTTTGTATGCTCCTTTATCCTGATGGTGTGTCTGGTATTCTTTGCCTTCACAACCATTCTGGGATGGGATTATTACTCTGAAAGATGTCTGGAGTATTTATCAAACGGAAATCAGAAGCTGGTAAAGGGATATCGCTGGGTTTACATATTGGCAATCTTTATTGGACCGTTTATGACTGTTTCTGCGGTATGGACAATTGCCGACATTTTCAATGGTTTGATGGCAATTCCCAACCTGATTGCAGTGGTAGCGTTGAGTGGCGTAGTGGTAGCCGAGACTAAGAAATACTTGGACAGTATTAAAAAATAAAAAACTTAATAATAAACGATATTACAGGACAGCAGGTTTTTGAAAAACTGCTGTCCTGTTTTGCTTACAAGCCTAATACTTCTTCCACAACTTCAACACCACATTTGATACAGTCGGGACAGGAGCAAAGCATTTGACCGGTCGCGATACCCTTTAATTCCTTGCAAATAGTACTGCCTGTCTTCTCTTTAAATTTAGTTACCATTTCTTTGGAAATTCTGTAGGTGTCCGCCTTAGTAGCGGGATTTTCCAGATTTCCATCACTGTTCTTAAAGCCTGCCAGCATCACTGCGCCGGATAATGCACCACAGGTGCCCTCCGTACCGCCCATGCCAAGTCCAAAGGCTTCACCTGCCCGGAAGAGAGTGGCTTCTTCTGTACCAATTTCACTGGAAAATGCGCAGGCAACTGCCTGACAGCAATTAAATTTTTTGTCATGTAACTGAATGGCAAGATCTTTTTTATTCATGATATATGTACTCCTTATAGTAATTTTTTCTATTTTACCATAGAATCCAATCGCCTGAAAGTCAGTGCACAAAAATAGTCAAATATTCACATGAATGAGAATAGCATGAAATGAAAAACCGGCAGTCCACTAGGGGCTGCCGATTTTTGAATAAAAGGGATACACCAAAAATGAAAACATAATTGGTGTAAGTTAATATGGGAATTTGTAAATAAGCAACATAAATTAATTATAGTAAAGCTTGTCTGTTTACAGGGCAGATAATGCTGCCTCATCACCAACAACGGTAACATCATTATGAAGCTGTAAGATAGAAGCAGGAACCTCGGGAGTAATAGGACCGAAGAAAGCTTTCTTAACAATATCAGCCTTTTGTGCGCCATTTACAACAACTACAATTTTCTTTGCCTGCATAATGGTCTTGATTCCCATGGTGTAAGCTTCCTTGGGCACTTCATCCATAGAAGCAAAGAATCTTGCATTAGCATCAATTGTGCTCTGAGTAAGAGCAACACAATGTGTTTCCTTCTCAAATGCGTTGCTGGGTTCGTTAAATCCAATATGACCATTGTTTCCAAGACCTAAAAGCTGTAAATCGATTCCGCCACAGTCCTGAATAATCTGGTTATAATCGGAACAAGCTTTTTCTGAATCTGCTTCAAGACCATTTGGAACAAAGGTTCTGGTTTTGTCAATGTTTACATGGTCAAAAAGGTTGGTATTCATAAAGTAACGATAGCTTTGATCATTTTCAGGAGAAAGCCCCTTGTACTCGTCAAGATTGACAGTAGTAACCTCGCTAAAGTCAACATCTCCTTTTTTGTACCATTCTACAAGCTGTTTGTAAGTGCCAATGGGTGTAGAACCGGTTGCAAGTCCCAAAACACATTTGGGTTTGATGATTACCTGAGCGGAAATAATGTTAGCCGCTACACGGCTCATCTGGTCATAATCCTTAGTTTTGATAATTTTCATTTTGCTGCCTCCCAATAGATAAAATCTTTATATTAAGAATAGCAATTAGGGAAAAAAAAGGCAATAGAAACAGGGATTTTTCCCAAAAAAGACAAAAAAAGAACACAAAAGGGCAAACAGGAAAATAGTAGACACAAGGCGTCAAAAGTAGTAAATTATTAATAATGAAATTTTTTTGGTATATTTATTAAGGAAGAAAGGAAAAACAGGATGGCTAATATCATTTCTGATGAAACCATTGATTATGTAGGAATCCTTGCGAAGCTGGAGCTTTCCGATGAGGAAAAGGAACAGGCAAAGAAGGATATGGGAAGTATGCTTGATTACATTGACAAGCTGGGAGAACTGGATACAGAGGGGGTAGAACCTATGTCTCATGTTTTCCCTGTAAAAAATGTATTCAGGGAGGATATTGTGACTAACGGGGATATCCGCGAGGAAATCTTAAAGAATGCTCCCGGTGAAAAAGACGGCATGTTTGTAGTGCCCAGAACATTTGAATAGGAGGACGGCAGATGAGTATACTTGATATGACTGCCGTAGAACTGGCAGCGGCAATTAGAAATAAAGAAGTAACTGTTATGGAGGCAACAGAGGCAGTTCTTGCACAGATTGAGAAAAGTGAGAGCAAATATCACTGTTATGTAACTGTTGATAAAGAAGGTGCCTTAAAGCAGGCAGCAGAAGTGCAGGGTAAAATTGATGCAGGAGAACTGACTGGGCCTTTGGCAGGGGTTCCTGTTGCAATCAAGGATAATATGTGTACGGAGGGACTGCTTACAACCTGTTCTTCCAAAATTCTCTATAATTTTATTCCCACCTTCTCATCAGAGGCAGTTCTCAATTTACAGAAGGCAGGCGCAGTCATCTTAGGGAAGACTAATATGGATGAGTTTGCCATGGGATCTACCACAGAAACCTCTGCCTATGGGGAGACTAGAAATCCATGGAATCCAGAGCATGTGCCGGGGGGATCTTCTGGGGGAAGTGCAGCAGCAGTGGCAGCCAATGAGTGCTTTTATGCACTGGGCTCCGATACAGGCGGTTCCATTCGTCAGCCCGCATCCTTCTGTGGGGTGGTGGGATTGAAGCCAACCTATGGTACAGTTTCGCGTTATGGATTGATTGCATATGGCTCTTCCTTAGATCAGATCGGACCGCTGTGCAAGGACGTAACAGACTGTGCGACCATCATGGAAGTCATTGCATCCCATGATACCAAGGATTCTACTTCTGTTGAGAGAAATGACACCGACTTTACATCGGCACTTGTTGATGATGTAAAGGGAATGCGGATTGGAATTCCCAGGGATTACTTTGGAGAGGGACTTGACTCTGAGGTAAAGGATGCGGTTCTTAAGGCTGCACAGGTGCTGAAGGATAAGGGCGCAATTGTAGAAGAGTTTGACTTAAGTCTGGTAGAATATGCTATCCCTACTTATTATACCATTGCGGCAGCAGAAGCAAGCTCTAATCTGGAGCGCTTTGATGGAATTAAATATGGTTATCGTACGGAAGAATACGAAGGTCTGCACAATATGTATAAGAAATCTCGTTCCGAAGGATTTGGAGCGGAGGTAAAGCGCAGAATTATGCTTGGAAGCTTCGTCTTAAGCTCCGGTTATTATGATGCTTACTATTTAAAGGCACTGCGTGTAAAGGCACTAATCAAGAAAGCTTTTGATGAGGCCTTTGCAAAATATGATGTGATTTTAGGACCGGTTGCACCTACCACAGCGCCAAAGCTGGGAGAAAGCCTGTCTGATCCCATTAAGATGTATCTGGGAGACATTTATACCATTTCCATTAACCTTGCTGGACTTCCGGGCTTAAGCATTCCCTGTGGCGTAGATACAAAGGGATTGCCAATCGGTTTGCAATTAATCGGGGACTGTTTTAACGAAAAGAAACTGATTCAGACAGCCTATGCTTATGAGAAGGCAAGAGGGGTATTTGGAAGAAAGGGGGATAAGTAGTATGGCAAAGCAATATGAAACTGTCATTGGACTGGAAGTTCATGTAGAACTGGCAACCAAAACCAAGATTTTCTGTGGCTGTTCCACTGCTTTTGGCGGTGATCCCAACACCCATACCTGTCCGGTCTGCACCGGTATGCCCGGTTCTCTTCCGGTATTGAACAAACAGGTGCTTGAGTATGCAGTGGCTGTAGGGCTTGCTACTAACTGTACCATCACCCAGTATTGTAAATTTGACCGAAAGAATTATTTTTATCCCGATAATCCGCAGAATTATCAGATTTCCCAGCTTTATCTTCCAATCTGCAGGAATGGTAAGGTAGAGATTGAAACAGAAAAGGGCAAAAAGTTTGTGGGAATTCACGAAATTCATATGGAGGAAGATGCAGGAAAGCTGATTCATGATGAATGGGATGACGTTTCCCTGGTGGATTATAACCGCTCCGGCGTTCCGCTGATTGAGATTGTTTCCGAACCTGATATGAGAAGTGCCGAAGAGGTGATTGCTTACCTTGAAAAACTGCGCATGACCATTCAGTATCTGGGAGCTTCCGACTGTAAACTGCAGGAGGGCTCCATGCGTGCGGACGTAAACCTTTCTATCCGTGAAGTAGGGGCAAAAGAATTCGGAACCCGTACGGAAATGAAGAATTTAAACTCTTTTAAAGCCATAGCAAGAGCTATTGAGGGAGAAACTGAAAGACAGATTGATCTTTTAGAGAGCGGAGAAAAGGTGGTTCAGGAAACCAGAAGATGGGATGATAACAAGGGAGAATCTTACGCCATGAGAAGTAAGGAGGATGCCCAGGATTATCGGTATTTCCCTGATCCGGACTTAGTGCCTATTGTTCTTGACGATGCATTCCTTGATGAAATCCGTGCGAAGCAGCCGGAGTTCCGAGAGGAAAAGATGGCACGCTACAAGGAAGAGTTTGACATTCCTGAGTATGATATAGAGATTATTACCGGCAGCAAGCATATGGCAGACATCTTCGAGGCTACAGTGGCTCTTGGAAGTCAGCCCAAGAAAGTCTCCAACTGGCTGATGGTGGAGACCTTGCGACTGCTTAAAGAAAAGAATATGGACTCTGAGGATATCCGTTTCTCACCGGAAAATCTTGCAAAGCTGATTGGACTCACAGATACAAAGGCAATTAACAGCTCTGTGGCAAAGGAAGTCTTTGAAGTCATGTTTGAGCAGGATATAGATCCCGAGAAATATGTGGAGGAAAAGGGACTTAAGACAGTCAATGACGAAGGCGCACTTAGAAAGACGGTAGAAGAGGTCATTGCCAATAATCCCCAGTCTGTAGAGGATTACCGTAACGGTAAGGAGAAGGCAATCGGCTTCCTGGTAGGGCAGACTATGAAGGCGATGAAGGGTAAGGCAGATCCTGGCATGGTCAATCAGCTCCTTAAAGAGCTTTTGTAAGAGAAAGCCGTATATATGTTTATTGTGTAACTTCGAAACGGGATATTCGAAGGATGGAAAATACTTATGGATAAAGGGAAGAAGAGAGAAGATGAGGCAGCAGCAAGAGAAGGTTTAGGTAGTAGGATCGGTCATATGTTTGCCGTGGCGCTGCGTTGGACATTGCTCATTGTATGTTTGGAATCAATTCTGGTTGGCGGCTGCTTTGCAATCATGTATACATTAAAGGATAATGGCAGCTCCGCTATGGAGTACACAGAGGAAATTGACCGGGCAATGCAGAGCAAGGTCAGTATGTTGGAGGCGATTGCGGCAGGAATCAGCAGTGGTATCATTAACGACAGGGATGCTGTTTTAAGTTATGTGGATTCTATGGTGGCAATGGATGACCAGGTTTCAGCAGTTTATAGCTGTTATGATGATAATTTGACCATTATGAGCGGAGGATGGGAACCGCCGGCGGATTTTATTGTAACAGAGCGGGAATGGTACAAGAGTGCACAGGCATCACCAGAGAAAGTGTATATATCTGATCCCTATGTG
>CAMBLS010000140.1 GCA_945868485.1 uncultured Lachnospiraceae bacterium
CATTTCCCTTACCGCCAAGACCTTCCAAAATAATGGAAGCTACTTCTGTGTAGTTATCATTTGAAAGAACTACTTTCTTCTCATCTTCTTCGTCATCCTCTCTACCGGGTGTCTTCAGATCTAATTTCAAAATTGCGAAACGGAATACAAGGTAGAATACTACAAATGCTGCAATTCCAAGAGGAATAATCATCCATGTATTGTTTGCTGCCGGAAGTGATGCTGAGAAAAGAAGGTCAGTAGCACCTGCTGAGAAGCAAAAGCCGGCACGGAAACCAACCAATACAGTGATTACAGTAAAGATACCATATAATGCTGCGTAAATTAAGTATAATACAGGTGCAAGGAACATGAATCCAAATTCGAAGGGTTCTGTAACACCACATACGAATGCACAGAGAGCTGCAGAAGCTACAAGACCAATTGCGACTTTCTTCTTATTGGTCTTAGCACACTGGATCATTGCCAAAGCTGCACCAGGAATACCAAACATCATACAAGGGAAGAAACCTGACATATACATACCAAGATCCCATGCTACATCTGCGGAAGTTTCTCCAGCCCAGAAGTGTGAAAGGTCACCAAGTCCAATGGTGTCAAACCAGAATACGTTGTTAAGTGCATGGTGTAAACCAGTAGGAATTAACAAACGGTTCAAGAATGCATAAAGACCAGCACCGATTGCGCCCATTCCTGCGATTGCTTTACCAACAGAGATAAGAGCACCGAATACAACAGGCCATACGAACAGTAAAACTGCTGAAACAACGATAGAAATAACGCCTGCAATAATTGCTACGCAACGCTTGCCACTGAAGAATGACAACCAGTCAGGTAACTTGGTTGATTTGAACTTATTGTAGCAAGTAGAACCAATAATACCTGCAAGAATACCAATGAAAGGATTGGCAATCTTGTTAAATGCGATAACAGAATTCTCGTTTTCTGCGATAGAAGGCATAATGGTTGTAACAAAACCTGTGTTCAACAGAGTTGTAATCATCAGCCAAGAAGCAAGTGCTGCTACGCCACCAGTACCATCATTGTCTTCTGACATTCCAACACCAACACCAATTACGAATAACAGCGCCATGTTGTCAATTAATGCTGCGCCTGCCTTTACTAAGAACAAGCCCACTAAAGGTAGAAAACCTGTGATATCACCGCCCTGCATAGTAGCGGGACAAAGTAAGTAGCCAATACCCATCAGCAAACCGCAAATAGGCAGACAAGCTACAGGTAACATTAAGGATTTTCCTAATTTTTGTAAAAATTTCATACCCTTTTTCCTCCTCCATCATTAATCCCTTTTTTTATTTTGACCGTTTGCAAACGGCTAAAATACTATTATTTTCTTACAGTATATCTTATTTTTTAATTGTAATCCTTATTACATCATCGCCAGGATTAACTTCTGATAAATTGATTGCTTCCACATCGGCATAGTCATCTGTATTGCAGATAACCACGGGTGTTACGGTTTCATACCCAGCAGCCTTGATAGCTTCCAAGTCTGCGGTAAGAAGCAAATCACCTTTTTTCACTTTATCTCCTGTAGCAACATGGCTGGTAAATCCCTGCCCTTTCAGTGCCACAGTATCAAGTCCCACATGAACGAGAATTTCCACACCCTCCGTGGTAGTTAAACTTACGGCATGCAGAGTGTCAAACAAAAGGCTGATCTCTCCATCTGCTGGTGCATAAATATTGCCTTCCGATGGTATGACTGCCGCTCCTTTTCCCAGCATGCATTCACTAAAAGTAGGATCATTTACCTCTGACAAGCTGATTGCCTTTCCTTTTACAGGAGATGCTATGATGATTTTAGCATCTTCTTTCTTCTTAAAAAAGTTAAACATTTCACACCTCCTTTATGGTATCTGTCGGATAATACTTCTCAATTTCAGGATGGCTGAAGGCGCCACGGAAAGTTCATCGACCCCCATATTGATAAATGTTTCTGTCAATTCGGGATCAGCACCTAATTCTCCGCAAATACCTATCCACTTTCCTTCTTTATGTGCATTATCTGTAACAATTTGAAGCATTTTTAAAATTGCTTTATGATGTGGATTATAGAACGGATCCAACTTTGCGTTCTGCCTGTCAATCGCAAGTGTATACTGTGTCAAATCGTTGGTTCCTACACTAAAGAAATCTACCATCTTAGCAAGCTCATCACTAATCATTACCGCTGCCGGTGTCTCAATCATGATGCCCTCTTCCACATCCTTATAGGGAATATTATCTGCTGCAAGCTCCTGCTTTACTTCTGCTGTTATCTTCTTGATTTTTTCGACCTCTTCGGTGGAAATAATCATCGGATACATAATGGATAAATTTCCATATACCGCAGCCCGATACAATGCACGGAGCTGGGTTTTAAAGATATCCGTCTGTGTCAAACAAATTCGAATTGCCCGATATCCCAATGCCGGGTTATCTTCCTTGCCCAGATTCAGGTAATCAGCCTGCTTGTCTGCACCAATATCCAGGGTGCGGATAATAACCTTCTTACCTGCCATATTCTGTACTGCCTGTTTATAAATCTGAAACTGTTCTTCTTCGCTGGGAAGCTCATTCTTCCCGATATATAAAAATTCACTTCTGAACAATCCCACGCCGCCTGCATCATTCTCCAAAGCATATCCTAGATCACCGATGCTTCCGATATTGGCATAAAGCTTAATCTTCTTTCCACTAAGCGTTACATTTTCCTTGCCCTTCAGTTGCTCAAGCAATTCCTGTTTTTCTTTTTCCTTCTGGATATTGCGCTTTGCCTCTTCTCTGATCTCTTCGGAAGGCTCAATGATAAATTCTCCGCTAAATCCATTTACCAATGCATCCATTCCTGATTTCAGTTCATCCAGATTCATCTCTGCACCAATCAAGGCCGGAATATTCATTGTTCTTGCCAGAATCGCCGTGTGGGAATTTGTGGATCCATGAACCGTTACAAATGCCAAAATTTTGCTTTTATCCAGTGTAACAGTCTCACTGGGTGCCAAATCATCCGCTACAATAATAACAGGTTCTTTAAAAACATCTCCCTGTGATGTTCCACCCTTCAGGCAACAAATCAATCGCTCTGAAATATCCTTCACATCTGCAGATCGTGCTTTCATATAATCATCATCCATACCGGCAAACATCTCTGCAAAGTTATCTCCGGTCACTGCCACCGCATATTCTGCATTTACCTGCTGTGTACGGATAATATTTTCAATGGATTCCACATAATCCAAATCTCTCAGCATCATCTGATGCACTTCGAAAATCGCTGCATTGCTTTCACCGACTTCCTTTACCGCCTTATCATACAACTCCTGAAGCTGACTTTCAGCAACATCTATGGACTGATGCACTCTCAAAATCTCATTTTCCGGATCATCCACTCTAGACCGATTTACCGAAGAATCACTTTTTTGCATCACATGAATTTTTCCAAGGGCAATTCCTTTATAAACTGTCTTTGCTGCGATACGTTTCATGTTAACCCCCCATTTACATTTTCAAAACTGTAATTAAAGATTAGCTTCAAAGAAACTCTTAATTTCGCTCAGTGCCTTATCTTCGTCCTCTCCCTCAACAGTTACGGTAACAGTCTGTCCGCATTTAACTCCAAGTGCCATAACAGCCATCAATCTGGTCAGCTCTGCCTTTTTCGCTCCGGTGTCAATGGTAATCACGCTCTTATACTTTTTAGCCTCATTGATTAACATTCCTGCGGGTCTAGCATGGATTCCCATTTGGTCTTTTACCTGATAAGTAAACTTCTTCATTTTTATTACTTCCTTTCTTTATAAGTCTTATTCTGCCAACAATCTTTGGATATGGATGGCTAAATACCCTACTTCCATTACATCCAACTGATTGTTAATTTTATTTTCAATACACTCGCAAACCTTCCCGGCAATCATTGCAGCCTGAGGATAAGTCTCCTGCACAAATTCATTTAGATCAATATTAACCGCTTCTCCGGTTCTGGCTCTCATTATGACATAGTACAAATGGCTTAAAACCCTTGAATACGCCATGGAATTAGCATCCAATTCTTTTCCTGCCAATTTTCTGAGCAACTGCATACTCTGATCAATCGTCTGCGTTGCCTGAAGAGTATCCGATACCTGTTCATGAGAAAGACCAGAGTGGATATGCAAAGCAATAAACCCTGCTTCATCATCTGAGATTTCATAACCTGCCAACTCTTTGACAATTTCTTTGCTTTTTAGTGCTATGGCATATTCTTTCCCAAAGAGAACTTTTATATCAGGGATAAATGGATTTGAAACGAAAATTTTTTCCTTTTCTCTTCGTGCCGCAAATGCAATATGATCCGCCAAGGGAAGCAGAATATCTGAGCTGATTCCATCAAATACCATTTCCGCTTCTTCAATAATTCTTCCAGCCGCCTCAAGATAAATCGGCTCAATTCCATTCTCTGTGCCTATCTCGATGTTTCTTCTGTCACCATCTATCAGTGCATATTCTTTTGCACCATGGATTTCTTTCAGATAGTCACCAATATGTCTGCCAAAGCCAATTCCCTTTCCCAGCAGGATACTTTCACGCCTTTCATTCTTCCATTGAACCAATAGCGCATTATTGTTTAATACTTTTAAAATCCGGTACATAATGAAACCTTCTTATTTCCATCCTCTATGCTCTCTGAAAATAAAAAAGCATAAACTAGTCCGTATACTATAGCTACATATAATAACGAATAGTTCATGCCTGCCTTTCCAGTAACACACTATTGAATGAATTCCATAAATCAAGAATACCTTATTCTGAATTTGTTGTCAACTTACACTTTATTAGAATTCGCTCATTCTTTTTTGTACAATTTTCACAATTACCTTTTCTTTACCCTTCAAATTTAATAGCACTTTTTACAACTGTAAATCCAATCGTTTTCGTGCCATACTGATCTTCTCCTTAGAGGTCTGCCAAATGGTATACTCATCGGCAACCGGAAGCCCCATACATACATTTGGATTGCGATATTTCATAAGGCTTTCAAGGGTTACCTTGCCCGACATATGATATGCCTTAATCTCAGAATCTGCCAGAAATTGACCAATAACTTCTGCATCCACTCCGCTTCCTGCCATAATCTCAATTTTGTTATCCGCCATGATGCTAAGCTGCTTTAACAATTCCCGCCCCTCCATGCAGGTATTCTTCTGTCCTGATGTTAATATGGTACTGATTCCCAACTCTTTTGCCTGCTCCAAGGCATCAAATGGATCACGGCACACATCAAAAGCACGATGTAAGGTAACCGACATTTCTCCTGCTTCTCTCACTAATTCTTTCATTTTGTCCATATCAAGGCTTCCATCCGGGCGGAGAATCCCAATTACCACTCCCTGCGCACCAAGTTCACGGAATTGCTTTATTTCTTCACGAATGATATTGAATTCATAGTCTGAATAACAAAAATCGCCGAACCGAGGACGAATCAGTACATGAATCCTGATGTCTGACTGCTTACGAATTTCCTGAAACAGTGCCGCTGTAGGCGTGGTGCCTCCAATCAACAAGTTTGCACACAGTTCAAGGCGGTCTGCACCTCCGCAAACCGCCGCCATTGCAGATTCAACTGAATCTACACATACTTCTAAAGTATATTTCTTATCTTTCATCATTTACACCCTATATATTTGTACTACTTTATTGTTTCATATCTTTTCTATCTC
The DNA here is from genome assembly GCA_945868485.1 of uncultured Lachnospiraceae bacterium. GTDB lineage: Bacteria > Bacillota > Clostridia > Lachnospirales > Lachnospiraceae > Suilimivivens. Next base: position 5,703 of record CAMBLS010000140.1, read on the forward strand.
TCGATGGATGCCGCCATCCGATGATAAGTATGGCGAATTCCTCGAATTGCTGTGGAATAGGCCAGTATATTTTCCGGCAATGACATTCCGCCATATCCTGCATCTCCCAGATGATGAATGTCTGTCCCTGTCATTTTGCACATCAGCGCAATCTGTCGGATTGTTGCAGTGTCTGCACCCTCCTGAGAAGTTCCAATTGCCGTAATTGTCAGTGCACCCAGACTATGGGCATAAGTAACCAGTTCCTTTACATATTCTACTGTAATTCCCGGAACCGTTGCAGGTGCCGGTAATAAAATAATATCTGCCCCTGCTTCCCTGAATCCGCGAATGTCTTCCTTCGTAATAATGTTTTCTGCCGCCTCCTCCAGGATTCCCGATGCATGCATCTTTCCTGCTGCAAGAATCATCTGATCACCCAGCTTCTCCTTATAAAGGCGCAATGTCTTTTCGATGGCAGGATTGCTGACACCCATTCCGGGATTTCCAGTCAGGACAATCATATCTACCCCCATTTCACATGCCTTCTGGGCATTTTTCAGAGTTGCTCTACGTCCCTTTGTCATCTGCCACATCGGAAGAGTTTCTCCTTCTTCCCCTTCCTCCACAGGCTCTAAGTTAATTCCAATAGGACGTCCAATCAAACGTTTCAGTTCCTGTACGGTTTTATCCGGTTCATCTACAGTCAGTCCCCGGATGACAGGGTTTTCCACATCAAACATATTTAAAAGTACCAGGTCTGCTCCCATGCTTGAGACAAATTCCGCATTGGTAATATCTCCCAACATAGGCTGCAGAGTCCCTATCGTTTCGCACGCAATCACCCGCCCTTCACTTTTTGCAATGGACTCCAGTAAATCCTTTCTTCCAAATTTTCTGAAATCTGACGCAAAACAATCCAACATTCTTTTTGCCATAATACTGTACCCCTTTAATTTTTATATCCCTATTATCTCTGATTATACTTTGTTATATTCCTCCAACGACTGCTTTAGCAACTGTGCAAAAAGGTCATTAGAGTCATTTCTTCCTCTACCAGAATACGAGGACCTTCCTTCTTCCTGATGCAATCCTCCGGTTCTGGAAACTGCCAATACCGAATTTATTAAGAAAATACTACTTGTTCCGTTTGCTGCGGTGATCCCTCCCTCAGTGCATATTTTAACGGTATCATTTCT
>CAMBLS010000141.1 GCA_945868485.1 uncultured Lachnospiraceae bacterium
ACCCTCTTTTGAAACATTTTACAATTGTTTTTACATACAAATATAATTGTCTTCCCGATTTAAGATATGCAATTGTCAAGGTACAGTTTATTTTTAAAAAATTCTTCAATATGCACCAATCTGTAGAAATACACTCCCTACAGTTTTTAAAATAATCTTTAAATCAATTAAAAAGGAGGCTTCCTCCAAATACTTCAAATCCATTTCCATCCATTCATCAAAAGGGATACTGTTTCTTCCACTGCACTGCCAATAGCAAGTCAGTCCCGGCTTTGCCAATAATCTTTGTTTCTGATAATCAGTGCATTTTTCTGTTTCGTAAGTAGGCAATGGTCTTGGTCCAACAATACTCATTTCACCCTTTAAAATATTAATAAGCTGTGGCAACTCATCAATGCTTGTTTTCCTGATAAAACGTCCGACTTTAGTAACCCTCGGGTCATCTTTCATTTTAAATGCAGGACCATCCAATTCATTTTTATCCAGCAAATCTTTATGCATATCTGATGCATTCACGCACATACTTCGGAATTTATACATGGTAAATATGTTTCCATTTAATCCATTCCGCTCCTGCCTGAATATAACTGTTCCCCCATCCTCAATCTTTATCGCAAGCGCCGTTACCAAAAAAACAGGCGACAGGCAAACCAATGCAGTTCCTGCAAGAAGTATGTCAAACAACCTTTTTGAGGACTTATACACCAGACCCTTGTTCTGATAAACCACTTTCATATTGCTTCTATCAATTGATGTCGTTTCAGCCAGTACCTTTACTCCATCCATGTCTCATTCCCTCATAAAACTTCCAAATACCAAAATTCAATCTTTTCAGCGTACTGCCCATACGGGCAGCACGCATTTCCCCACACTCGTATTTCACAAACCTGCAGGATAACTCCTGCATGACACGTTACGTGTAATTAATCATGCATGATTAATTAATCATATTTATTTCAAATTTCTTTTTGATGTCTTTACTGCACAGGTGCAGCGGGAACCTCAACGAATGCTAAGGTTCCATGGGATTTCATGTTGATTACTACATGGTCTTCTCTGATCTCAGCAACATCTACTTCAACCCACTGACCTTTCACTAACTGGTAAACCTTGATCTGCTGTCCAGCTTTTACACCTTTCATGTAGAAGTTTACAGTAGCATTCTCAAACTTGCCAACTACTGCACTGGTTCCGAATACATTCAGAACCTTTCCGCCAAGTGCAGTTGCCTGCTCCTTAGCAGCTTTTACAGTAGCTGCGTTTGGCTTGGTGAGGAAAAAGGTTACATTGCTGGGTGCGCCGTTGATCAGCACATGTCCGCCCTGTCCGGTTGGAACTGCGTCCGGAAGTCCGGGTACTTCAGCAACTGCGTTGTTGTTGTACTCTCCTACCGTCTTGTTCTCAGCAGCAGCTGCTGCTACCACTGCAGCGGGAATACCGTCAACTACAGCCGCCTCTTTCTTGGTCTCTGTGACCGTTCCAGCAGAAGGGCTGGTTGCTGCGCATACAGGAAGTGAGCAGAGCATCACACCGATTAATGTTAATGCAATTAACTTTTTCATTGGATTTTCCTCCTTTCTTCCCGGTTGTCCGGGTTCCTGAGTGTGGTTTTTTATATTAACACCCGGCATCTGCCAGGGTGGTAATACCTTCCTTATTCTTCTTTTCATCTATTCCACAATCCGGTCAATCTTTCCGGCTGCGTCCCCCACAAGGGCTGCCACCACCACATACTGCTTACCCGGAGTGGTTTCATTGCTTACAGTCAGGGTGATCAGGAAGTTGTAGGCATTGATTCCTTCCCACCCTTCCCGGATGTTCTTTCCCATGGTTTTCGTATAATAAAGGTCCTGCAGGAATGCTTCACAGCCTTCTGCATAGGTAAAGTCATAAGTACGAATCAGGCTGCTGTCCTCCCTTTCATAAGCGGCAAACACTTCATAGGTCAGCAGGTTGTCCTCTAAATAGAGATATATTGTATGGTTCTTCTGGAAGAAGTCCTTATCCCCGAACTGGTACAGCTCTGCAAACACATCCTCCTTCTCAGTCCCTTTCCCGTGGAGCACGGTGTTAAAGTCACACATGTCTTTCAAATTCGCCAGCTCCGTATAGACAGCTCCTTTCGGATCCTCTTTTCCATAGGCATTATGGGTTTCATAGTAATCGTCTGCTTCCTCGCTCTGGAGCACGGGGCAGTCGATGTTCGTCCCCGGCACATGGAGCCATGCGAAAATATCCGGGTTTTCTGCCTTCAGCGCCTTGAAGTCGATTTCCGCATCCTTGGCAGTTTCATAGGCAATCCCTGTCTGGGGCTGCTCTGGCTGTGTGCTTGCTGTTTCTTCCAAAGCCTCTGGATTCGCCCCTCCATTCTCCTTCTGCTCTCCCCTGTTCCCACATCCCGCAAGAACCATCATCACAAGCAGAACTAAGACAGCTGCAGTTATTTCTATTTTTTTAATCTCTTTCCTGTCTTGAAGGCTCATTCTTCTATTGCTACCTCTTCATAAAAAATATTCAGAATCATCTCATATAGGGCATCTTCCTCTGCATAGAATTCCTCAAACTGATCTCCCATTACGGTCTCCCCGGAAACCATATAGAATTCCTCCTGGTCAAACCCATAGTCCACCAGAATGGGGGCTAAATATGCCACCTCATCTGCAGAGACATTGGTGGTCATCATGGGGGCAATTGCCTGATACAGCTTAAGAGCCACAGAAATGTCCTGTTTCGCTGCCCTCTTGGCAACTCCAATAAACCCGTTCAGATACTGCTTCTGACGCTCTAATCTTCGATCTGCAGAAGCAAACTCATCATTTCTGCTCCTCACGTACCAGTAAGCACTTTCTCCTTGAAGATGCACTTTTTCTCCTTTCACAAGGCTGGCATCATCTTCAGTCAGATCCTCTAATACGGTTACATCCACACCCCCTACGGCATCGTTGAGGGTCTCGATGGCGCTCATGTTGATGGCTGCATAGCCATGGATGGGAAGGCTGTAAAAGAATTTGGAGACAGCCTTTACCTGATATTCGCAGCTCTCCTCCACCCCATTTCCGAAACCGTGCTGCACCGCAAGCTGTGCCCGGATGGTGTCCACATAGGCCCCCTGATCGTTATAGACATCAATATCTGCAATGGTGTTCCGGTTGATACCGATCACCTGGATGGATTCCTTGTGGGGATTCATCACCGCCAGAAACAGGGCATCTGCCTGTCCTCCATTGGTTCCCTCTGCCACTTCCTTTACCTCGGAATTCTTGTCGATTCCCATAAACAGGAAGGTTCTGATATCCTCATTGTAGGCATAAACCTTTCCCTGATAACGGATCCAGCCCTCCTGCCATTTGACCTGTTCTTCCTCCTTGGGTGCTTCCTCTTCCTTCTGCATCATCTGGGGCTGTGCCGTAATTGCCTGATTCTTTAGGTTAGCCTTTCCCACAGCACGGACTGCCTGGAAAGAGGCATATCCCATCCCTACAACAGCAAGAAGACCCAGCAGGGTGCACAACAGGTAAGTTCTCTTCTTTCGTTTTTTCTCTTCAGCTATCTTTTCGGGATTAAGCAGCAGCTCCTTTTCAAAATCAGCCTGCCGGTCCCGTCTCTTCTTCTTATTCAAAACACTTCTCCTGCTATTTCACTACAATGGTAAGAGGCACTGCCCTGGAAGGATTCCCGTCAGAATCCTCGGTGGAGACGCTGACCTGATAGGTCCCTGCCTTGTTTACATCATATTTGCTGACCTTCAGGTTATGGAACAGAGTCTCATAGCTGTCCTTATCATCTGTCATGGTGCCGATCACATTGACCCATGCGGGAGGCACTCCCACGCTGGTGGTCACTTCACTGGTCTTTAAGGTAAGAACCGGAATTCCCGGATTTACCGTTGGTTTTGGTGTAGGCTCCGGAGTAGGCTCCGGTGTGGGTTCTGCCAAAGGCTCCGGGGTTGGCGCTTCTGTAGGTTCTGCCGAAGGCTCTGGGGTAGGTTCTTCTGTAGGTTCCGGGCTTGGATCTGCCTCTTCTAAAGGCTCTTCCATTCCTTCCACCTCTCCAGAAGAAGGGGTTTCTGCTTCCAGCTCCTGCCAGATGCCTGATTCCATGCCCATCCTCATCTCTTCCTGGTTCTGTCCTGCTGCTTCTCCTGCCGCAGGGAACTGTCTTGAAATCTTGGACACATTTCCTGCCTGGTCGCTGACTGCATAGTACACAACAACTGCATTCCCCTGAGGGTTCCAGACCACCTTTTCCACTACGATCCTATCCGTCAGATCCCCGTCTTTATCGTCCACCGCAGTAATTCCTGTAAGCAGCAGGGAAGAATCCATCCCTTCTGCATAGGTAAGCTCTGATGCCCCGAAGGAAAATTGGGGTGCCTTCCTGTCCGCTTTCAGGTAAAACACTGCGCAGAAGATAATCAGCACCAGATTTCCTATCATAAATGCTATGGCAATGATTTTGCTCTGTTTCATGCCTGCTTTCCTACCTTCTCTGTCATTTCTTTAAAAATCAGATATCCTCCAGATACTCGATCTCATCGGACTCCGGGACTTCTGCTTTCTTCGTCTTTTCATCCCTCTCCGAGGGCTCCGGCTCCTCTGCCACGTAGGAGGCCGCTTCCTCCCCGTATCTTCCGTAATACTTTCCATAGTATTTTCCGTAGTAATTCCCATAGTGGCCATAATAGCCCTTGCTGCTCATATCCACCTTATTCAGCACTACCCCGAGGATTCTGCAGCCCGCCTTATCCAGCTGTTCCTTGACCCGCTGCACAAACCGGTAGCTCACTGCATTGCTCTCTACCACCAGAACGGTTCCGTCACAGCTTTGGGATGCCACTGCCGCATCAATCACGCTGCCAAGGGGCGGGGTATCCACGATCACATAGTCAAAGATCTTTCTCATCTGTTCCAGAAGCTCCTTAAACTTGCTGCCTCCAAGAAGTTCACTGGGATTGGGCGGCACCGGACCGGAAAAGATCATATAAAGGTTAGGAACATTGGTGGTGCACATCACGTCACCATAGTCCACCCTTCCCACCAGCTTGTGGGTGAGCCCCAGCTTCACTGCCCCTGTCTTGTAACGTCCAACCAGTACAGACTTTCGCATATCCGCATCGATCAGGATGGTCTTATTCCCAGCCTCCGCGAAGGCTCTTGCAAGCTCCATGGCCACACTGGACTTTCCCTCATTGGGGGTACAGCTGGTCACCGCTATCACCTTGGTGTCCCCTCCGCAGAACTCGATGTTGCTGCGCAGGGTCTTGAAGGCTTCCCTGGTGCGGTAGTCATGATTCTGTTCAAACTGCAGTTTTACGCTTTGCATCCTCTATTCCCTCTGTCTTATCCTTATCTCTTTTTCTTCCTCTGGCTTTTCTTCTGCTTAACCCCCTCGCTCTGGCTCATGGGAATCAGTGCCAGGGTGCTGAGCCCTAAGTATTTTTCAATATCCTCTGAGGATTTGATGGTATCATCCATAAGATACTGTACCAGGATCACCCCACACACTACAAAGCACCCCAGCAGCCCGCCAATCAGGGTCCATTTCAGGCAGCTTGGGGCTGCCTTTTCAGTGGGCATGTTTGCGGTTTCCACCACGTTGACCGCATCAATATCCATCACGTTTTGGATATGGGTGCTTGCCACCTCCCGGATGCAGTTGGCCATGTTCATGGCTTCCACCGGGTCAGTGTTTTCCACCGTGATGGAGACAATTCGTGTATCACTTGGGGTTTCCACGCTGACCTTTTTAAGCAGTTCCTTATATTCCATGGTAAGTCCCAGCTTCTGGGCTACCTCCTCCAACACATATCTGCTGCTGATCAGCTCTGCATAGTCCTTGGTCAGCTGGGTGCCCAGCTGGACATCGCTATAGGTGACTGAAGCGTTTTCATTCTTATTTAAAATATAGATCTTGGTGGTGGACTCATAGACTGGCGTAATCAGAAACCGACTGATTACAAAGGCAGCAAGGGCTGTAAACATCCCTACGCTTACAATCAGCCAGATCTTTCCCAGTAAAAGCCTCATGATCTCCATCAGATCGATTTCGATCTCATCCGTTTCTCTCCGGTTTTCCATTCCTTTTCTCCTCGTACTCTGTCTCTTCCACCTTCCGGGGTCAGATATATTCATTAGAAAGGATGCAGTCTGGATTTTTTACAAAGATCCTTTCTGCCTGTCCTTTCCCGTATTTTCTTTCAATAAATTTCATACAGGAAAGCATGGCGGGGCTGCGCTTTCCATTGTCATGGGCATCTGTTGCCACGAAATGAACCAGCTCCTTAGAGAGCAGCTTTCTGGTAAACAGTTTCGTGCCCAGTCCGTACTGTCCCATGATGCTTCCTGCATTCACCTGGATGCAGCACCCCATTGCCGCAAGCTCCTGGATGCAGCCTGATGTAGCCCACAGTGCCGAATACCGTTCCACATGGGCAAGGATTGGACGATACCCTCCTGAGAGTAACTGGTGAATGCCCCTTCTTATGTAGGCAAAGTCATCCATTGGCCCGAATTCCACAAGCACATAGTCCGATTCTGCCATGGTAAGCGCCTTTTTTTGCTCCAAAAGTGTTAAAATATCACTATGATAGTAGATTTCATTTCCGTTATACAGCTCTATTTCAAGGTTGCTTTTTTTCATTTCAGTCAAAAGCGCCTGTGTCAGCTCTTTCATCTTCTCTGGACCGGCGTTATGGCGCATGGGCTTATTGTGGGGTGTCAGAATAATTCTGCGTATCCCATTGTCAAAAGCTGTGCGCAGCATTTCCAGGCTCATATCTAAATTTTCTGCACCGTCGTCTATTTTGGGCAGAATGTGGGAATGAATATCTGTATAGGGACTCATAAGCTTACCTGTTTTCGTAAAATTTATAC
>CAMBLS010000142.1 GCA_945868485.1 uncultured Lachnospiraceae bacterium
ATCATAATATTACAAAGGATGACATGTTAAACGGCGATGGTCTGCGTGTTGTTCTATGGGTTGCAGGATGTTCTCACTGCTGCAGGGAATGCCAAAATCCCATTACATGGGATCCGGCAGGCGGTCTTCCTTTTGATGATGAGGCAAAGCAGGAGATTTTTGAGCAGTTGGATAAATCTTATATTTCAGGCATTACATTTTCTGGTGGAGATCCGCTACATGCAGCAAATCGTCTGGATGTAAGAAATTTGATGGCTGAGATTAAAGAAAAATATCCGGATAAAACAATTTGGTTGTATACCGGAGATAGTTGGGAAAATATACTGCATTATGCAGTCATGCAATATGTAGATGTTTTGGTAGATGGTGAATTTCAAATTGACAAAAAGGACAACAAGCTTTTGTGGAAGGGAAGCAGTAATCAGAGGGTCATTGATGTGCAGAAGTCTTTGAAACAGACAGATTCGATTGTGCCAATTTTGCATTGCGGTGACTATCAATAGAAAGGCATTTTTATAATCCATGGAAACAATTAAAATAAAATATTTTACGGATAAAATTGATAAGTTGACGTATATTGATGGAAAATCAGACTGGATTGATTTAAGAGCAGCAGAAGATGTGGACTTAAAACAAGGCGAATTTAAGCTGATTCCCCTTGGTGTTGCGATGGAACTTCCCCAAGGATATGAAGCGCATATCGTTCCAAGAAGTTCTACGTTCAAAAATTATGGGATTATACAAACCAATCATCAGGGCGTGGTGGATTGCTCCTACTGCGGCGATAATGACCAGTGGTTCATGCCGGTATATGCGATGCGTGATACTCACATTTCCTGTAATGATCGTATTTGTCAGTTCAGAATTGTAGAAAACCAGCCCAGAATTGAATTCCAAGAAGTAGCTTCGCTAGAAGGAACTGACAGAGGTGGATTTGGAAGCACCGGAAAGCAGTAAGGTATAAAATAACTTCTTTTGCAACATAATGCTATTAAAATGCATTGTGAGCAGAAGGAGTTTTTTTATGGATAAAAATAAAATGAGCAGTTCCCTTTCGGAAAATATGAATTATTTGAATCAAAATCTGTCGGTGGACACTAATTTTGATGTTGTCTATCGGGTCATCAAGGTTGGGGGAAAAGAAGCATGCATTTATTTTATAGACGGATTTTGTAAGGATGAGCTGATGCAGAAAATGCTTCAGTATTTTATGGGACTGAAAGAGGATGAGATGCCTGTGGATGCTCATGAAATGTCCAAAACCAGTATTCCCTATGTGGAAGTGGATTTACAGGATCAGTGGGAGCAGATCACTTACTTTATCCTATCAGGTGTATTTGCTTTATTTATTGATGGATATGACAAATGTCTTCTCATAGATTCCCGGACTTATCCAGCTAGAAATGTGTCTGAACCGGAAAAAGATAAGGTGCTTCGTGGTTCCAAGGATGGATTTGTGGAAACAATAGTGTTTAATACGGCATTAATCAGAAGAAGAATCAGGAGTTCCTATCTTCGGATGGAGATGCTTCATGCAGGAAAAAGCTCTCAGACAGATATTGTACTTTGTTATATGGATAATCGAGTAGATCATGACTTTCTGGGGAAAATTCGGGAAAGGATTAATCAGATTCAGGTAGATGCACTTACCATGAATCAGGAAAGTTTGGCAGAATGTCTGTACAAAAAGAAATGGTACAATCCTTTTCCTAAATTTAAATTTACAGAGCGTCCGGATACTGCTGCAGCACAGATACTGGAAGGAGATATCGTAATTCTAGTGGATAATTCACCTTCCGCAATGATCACGCCAACTTCAATTTTTGATGTAATAGAGGAGGCAGATGATTACTATTTTCCTCCAATTACCGGAACTTATTTAAGGTTATCAAGATTTTTGATAGCCATATTGACTTATTTAATGACACCAACTTTTCTACTTCTTATGCAAAGACCAGAGTGGATCCCGTCAGGTTTTGAATTTATTGCTGTAAAAGATGTGACCAATATACCTCTAATCTGGCAGTTTTTGATATTGGAACTGGCCATAGACGGTCTTCGTCTTGCAGCGGTTAATACACCAAATATGTTAAGTACACCGCTAAGTGTCATGGCAGCATTAGTTTTGGGAGAGTTTTCAGTAAACAGTGGATGGTTTAATTCGGAGGTAATGCTTTATATGGCATTTGTTGCCATTGCAAACTATACACAGGCAAGCTATGAATTAAGCTATGCTATCAAATTCATGCGTATTATTAATCTGATTCTTACGGCAATGTTTGGATTGTGGGGATATTTAGCAGGAATTATTCTAATGATTCTGGCAATCTGTACCAATCGTACGGTCTCAGGAAAGAGCTATATATATCCATTGTTTCCGCTAAATTTGAAACAGCTTTCGAAACGGTTCTTAAGGTATCGGTTGCCAGGAGCGAGGGATTAACTTTCATAATTATTATGATTGACGTAGGACAATAGTGAATGTTTGTGAATTGTATTTTCAAGCCAAAAGTGATAGAATGGTAAAATCTGATAAAAGTTCATTGTCAAAGGAGGATTAACGATGGAGCAATTTAAGATTATTACCAACACGACGGCAGATCTCCCGGTGAAATATATAGAGGAAAAACAGCTTGGTCTGGTTTATTACAATTATATTATGGATGGAGTTCCCTATGGGAAAGACAAAGAATTAGACTGGAAAGAATTTTATCACCTCATGCGTGAAGATGGGAAAATGCCCACTACCTCACAGGTAAACCCTCAGCAGTTTAAGGATTGTTTTGCAGAATATTTAAAAGAATGTAAAAATCTTCTCTATATTTCTTTTTCTTCAGGACTTACTGGGTCCTGCCAAAATGCAGTGCTTGCAGCCGAGGAAGTGATGGAAGAGATACCTGACAGCCACATTGTTGTTCTTGATTCCAAATGCGCGTCAATGGGAGAGGGACTGTTTGTGCATAAGGCGGTTCAGATGAAGGAGCAGGGAAAGTCTATGGAAGAGACCGTAGAATATCTGGAAGAACTTATTCCACATCTTACCCATGTGTTTACGGTGGATGACCTAAATCACCTCTACAGAGGTGGAAGAGTCAGCAAAGCTACTGCAATTGTGGGAACCATTGCAGGAATCAAACCTATTCTCCATGTAGATGATGAGGGACACCTGGTTCCAATCAGTAAAGTGAGGGGGCGAAAGAAGTCTCTTAATGCTTTGGTGGATTACATGGAAGAAAAAACGTCCGGATACCTTGATAAGAATGACATTGTGTTTATCAGCCATGGTGATGCTCTTGAGGATGCAGAATATGTAAAGAACGAGATAGAAAAACGCTTTGGCATCAAACAGTTTATGATTAATCATATCGGACCTACCATTGGGGCACATTCGGGTCCGGGAACCATTGCACTGTTTTTTGAGGGAAATTCAAGGTAAAATTTTAATGCTGAAAGGACACAATGCCGATAGCGCATAGATTTTCATTTTGACAAAGTCGACAGATGGTTGAAAAACAAACTGCCAACAGCCGTAGGCTGCCGGCAGTTTGTTTTGTGAATCTTGCTATTCTTCACATTTATCAAAACCGGGATTAAATGCATAGAAGTTCTTGGAATCCAGTCTATCCTGAACGATTCTCAAGGCTTCGCCAAAACGCTGGAAGTGTACAATCTCGCGGGCTCTTAAAAACTTAATCGGAGCATATACGTCGGGATAATCACGAGTAAGTCTTAAGATATTGTCGTAAGTGGAACGGGCTTTTTGTTCTGCAGCCATGTCTTCAACAAGGTCTGTAATCACATCGCCCTTGGATTGGAATTCACAGCTGTTAAAAGGAACTCCGCCTGCTGCCATAGGCCATATTCCCACAGTGTGATCTACATAGTAATTTGCAAAGCCGGATTCTTCAATTTCTTCCATAGATAAATCACGGGTTAGCTGATGAACAATGGTAGCAACCATCTCTAAGTGGGCAAGCTCTTCTGTACCGATATCTGTTAGAACGGCTGAAACTTCATTATATGGCATAGCATATCGCTGGGACAGGTATCGCATCGAAGCCCCTATTTCGCCATCAGGTCCACCATACTGGCTCATGATTGCCTGTGCAAGCTTGGCGTTTGTCTCCTTGATATTTACCGGAAATTGTAATCTTTTTTCATAACTCCACATAAATTAGCATCCTCCTTTCCAAGGCCAGTCCTGTGTTGCCCATTTCCACTCATTCTGATTACAGCCATCGGCATCTGATATTCTTAATGGTCCGTATTTCATAGCATATTCACGCATTGCCTGATTTTTCATGCGCACATAATGATTTAAGTATTCCATTGCCTCTTTATCTGTGGGATGAGTGTCAAGATATTCTGTCATTTCTACTACCACAAAGTCGATGACGCCGATATCGTGAAGAAGCCTGTTCCGGTCATTTCCACTGTTCATCATTTCACACATCTCCTTCCTGTAAAAGGTTTTTCTAATTCAGGAAAGATGGTTCCTGTTTTGTAAGCTTCATCAAGATTTTCAAAGACGTTAGTAAGATGTTGCCAGGGTACGTATGCCATCGCAAGAGGAAAACGGTCAAAGTATTCGTTAAAACTGTAGTCCTGCATAATTCTCCTTTCATAAAATGAAAAGTATTTTAATAGTATAGTATGATTAGAAAAATTCCGTGTTCCGTCATGAACACAGATTTTTCACATTTTCTTTTTATTTAAAACACAATTTAGAGTTAAGTTATTAAAAGAAATGGAATGTATGTAAAGGAGGAACGAATTTTGATAGAGGTAGAAAATCTTGTAAAGAGATATGGAAATCATCTTGCAGTTGATCATCTGTCCTTTAAAGTAGAGCCTGGGAAGATTTATGGCTTTTTGGGACCTAACGGTGCTGGAAAAAGTACAACTATGAATATTATGACCGGATACATAGCCGCCACAGAGGGAAGTGTTAAAATCAACGGTTATGATATTGTAAAAGATGCAGAAGAAGCAAAAAAATGCATTGGTTATTTGCCGGAGATTCCACCCTTATACCTGGATATGACAGTGACAGAGTATCTGAAATTTGTTGCAGGTCTAAAAAAACTGAAAAAAGAAGAGTGGGAAAATCAAATGAAAGAGGTTATGGAACTTACTATGATTACAGATATGTCCAACCGTCTCATAAAAAACCTCTCGAAAGGGTATAAGCAACGTGTAGGGTTGGCCCAGGCTATGCTTGGTTATCCTGAAGTGATTATATTGGATGAGCCTACAGTCGGTTTAGATCCCAAACAGATTATTGAAATCAGAGACTTGATCAGAAAACTGGGAGAGAAGCATACTGTGATTCTAAGCTCCCACATTTTATCAGAGGTTCAGGCTGTTTGTGATGAGATTATGATTATTTCAAAGGGAAGACTTGTAGCCTGTGACACACCGGAAGGTCTGACCGGCTTTATGAATGGAAATGCAACGGTTGAACTTGTTGTAATGGGTAATAAAGAAAAAGCTGAGAATGTAATAAAGAAAATAAAAGGAATTCAGAAGTATCACTTTGAAAATACCCACGAGGAGGGCTGTGTAAAATTAGTGATTGAAACGGATGCCGGGCAGGATATCCGAACAGAACTTTTTTATGCGCTTGCAGACGAACGACTTCCGATTATGTCCATAAATCGACTGGAAAAATCTCTTGAAGATGTATTCCTGACGCTGACAGGAGATGATGAAGTAGAAAAATATATCTTAAATGATGAGGGGGATAAGGAGGCAGAAAATGATAGCAATTTATAAAAGAGAATTGAGGGCATATTTTCATTCTTTTCTTGGAACGTTGTTCATTGGAGCAATGCTGTTTTTGCTGGGAATTTATTTTACAGTATATAATTTATTTATGGGTTATCCATATATCGGATATGCGTTGTCTTCGGTAGTATTTTTATTTCTTATTGGCATTCCAATACTGACTATGCGTATTCTGGCTGAAGAGCGGCATCAAAAAACAGATCAATTGATACTTACTTCCCCTGTCAGTGTCAGTGGAATTGTTTTGGGGAAATTTTTGGCGCTTTCCACCATCTTTGCAATACCTGTCATAATTATATGCTTTTATCCGCTGATTCTGAGCATATTTGGAGAGATTCCTTTTGGAGAGTCTTATCTTGCAGTACTGGGTTTCTTTTTGTATGGACTTGCCTGTATTGCGATTGGTATTTTTGTCTCTTCACTTACGGAAAGTCAGGTGATTTCAGCAATTATTTCTTTTGGTATTTTGTTTCTTGGATATATTATGTCAGGGCTTTGCAATATGATTTCCACGACAGGAAATCTGCTTACTAAAATATTGAGTGCTTTTGACATGGTCAGCAGATTTGATCATTTCCTAAATGGATCCTTCAAGGTGACAAGCGTTATATATTATCTGTCTGTAGTGCTTTTGTTTTTGATATTTACTGTCCAGTCCATTCAGAAAAGACGATATCAGATCTCCACGAAAACGATCAGCATGAGTGCATATAGTTCATCTGTTGTTGTGATTACAACGGCATTGGTAGTGCTGGTCAATCTGTTGATAGGTGAAATTCCTTCAAAATATACAATATTTGATGTTACTGCAAATAAGTTATATTCTCTGACAGATGAGACCATAGCGTTTGCCGATTCTATTGAGGAAGATGTAAACATTTATGTATTGGTAAATGAGGAGCAGGCTGATGCGGTTCTTGATACTACTTTAAAGAATTATGCAGAATTGAATTCTCACATTAAGGTATCTTATGTAGACCCGGCTGTAAATCCTAAATTTTTTGCTAGTTATACAGACTCCTCCCTTACGATGAACAG
>CAMBLS010000143.1 GCA_945868485.1 uncultured Lachnospiraceae bacterium
GGTATGTACTTTATGTGGAACGAGGAGGCAAGTTCGTGTCCGGGGAACGGTTTAGGGAGGCATATTTACTTTCCTCCTCCAGTTTTCATATGGAAAAAGAAAAAAAGCATATTGTCTTTACGGTAAAGGGAGAAGGACATGGATTTGGTATGAGTCAATTTGGAGCAAATGAGCTGGCAAAGGAAGGTGAGGATTATATTGACATTTTAAATTATTTTTTTCAGGATGTAACGATTACAAAAAATGAATAAAGAAGGAAAAAGGGGCAAAACTAACCATAAGAACATTTTACATGCATATATGGCATAGGAGGAGTAACGATGAAAAGAAATAGAAGAAGAGGACTTGCAAAGGAAAGGATTCTTATGGTTGCCTCATCCGTTTTGGTTTTGGCATCCCTCACGGTAACAGGAATATGGCTGGGAAAAGATGGGAAGAATCAAGATCAGGGTTATGTGGTAGATTTAAGTTCTATTGAAAATAATACAACAACCGGACTGGCAGCAGAAGAGGAGATAAAGGTTGCGGAAAATTTAACTAATCAGGTGGTTCCGGCAGATGATTTGGATTATGATCCCTATTTTCAGGAGACAAACTCCCAAAAGGTAGAGAATCCGGATCTGTCCCAAAGCGATAGCATGTCAGATACTACTGAACAGGAGAGTACGGAAAATGATGAAAAGCAGGAGGACGCTCCGGCATTGTCTACAGCCATGCAGCCTGCGCTCACCTTTAGTGATGCTGACACACTGATCTGGCCTGTTGTAGGAAATATTCTGATCAATTATAGCATGGACAAGACAGTTTATTTCCCTACCTTACAACAGTATAAGTATAATCCAGCAATTGTTATTCAGGCAAATGAAGGAGATTTAATTACAGCAGCGTCGGCAGGAAAAGTAATTTCTGTCTTTGATGACCCTCAGATTGGAAAAGGTATTACCATGGAGCTGGGCGGCGGCTATGAGGCTACCTATGGACAGCTTGCAAATATTCTGGTATCCGAGGGGAGCTTTGTGGCAGCTGGAGATGTGGTTGCAGAGGTAGCATCACCTACCAAATACTATAGTGTGGAAGGAACCAATGTTTACTTTAAGCTGACCAAGGATGGCGTGCCGGTAAATCCCATGACCAAATTAAAATAAAACTTAGAAGGACTGCAGAATGCTTTATATAATTGGTGGAAAAATATTGACCATGACCGGAGAAATCTGGGAAAAGGGATATTTGTGTATTGAAGATGGAAAAATAAGAGAATTGGGGCCTATGAGAAATGGAGCCCCTTTCCCCCTGCAGGGGGAAAATGAGGTGCAGATTATCAATGCAGAAGGCTGTATTGTAATGCCGGGGATGATAGAGGCCCATTGTCATATGGGAATTACGGAGGAGAAGAAAGGAATGGAGGGAGATGACTGCAACGAGGCGGTAAATCCAATTACTCCTTACCTAAGGGCAATTGATGCAATCAATCCTATGGATGCGGCATTTAGTGATGCACTGCGGGCAGGAATTACAGGAGCAATGATTGGACCGGGAAGTGCAAATGTGGTGGGTGGCAGCTTTGCCTTTATCAAGACCCATGGTAGAAATATCGATAAGCTGGTTGTAAAAAGTCCGGCGGCAATGAAGGTTGCTTTTGGAGAAAACCCCAAAGTTAATTATGGAGAGCAGGGGAAATCCCCGGCAACCCGTATGGCTATTGCTGCAATGCTGCGAGAAGAGCTTTTTAAAGCATCTGTTTATCGGGAAAATAAGAAAAAAGGACAACTTAAGGAACCGGACTTTAAGTACGAGTGCTGGCTTCCTGTACTGGGTAGAAAAATCCCGTTGAAAGCACATGTTCATCGTGCAGATGATATTCTGACTGCCATCAGAATTGCAAAAGAATTTCATGTGGATATGACACTTGATCATTGCAGTGAGGGACATTTAATTGCTGCGGATGTAAAGGAATCAGGGTTTCCGGCAATTATTGGACCTGATCTTGCCAGCAGAAACAAGATAGAAGTCCAGAACATGGCTTTTAAAACAGTAGGTATCTTAAATAAGGCAGGGGTAAAAACAGCAATTACTACAGATCATCCGGTCAGCCTTATTCAGGCACTGCCCATCTGTGCCGGGCTGGCAGTAAAGGCAGGTCTTGATGAAATGGAGGCTTTAAAGTCAATTACGCTGTATCCGGCGCAAATTTGTGGGGTTGCGGAACGCATAGGTAGCCTTGAGGTAGGGAAGGATGCAGATGTTGTAATTTTTGATAAGAATCCTCTGGAAATTTCCACTAAGGTCATGTGTACCATTGTAAATGGTGAAATTGTCTACGCAGACCAATCATTTTCTTTACCTGCCAGCGAAAAAAAGGTATAATCGAAAACGGGATGCTGTATGATAGGAGGAAAGGGTTTGAAATACAAAAAAGCCATAATGATACTGGCATGTACAATCCTGTTGACCGGATGTAATGTACTGAATCTGGTCAAAGATGGAGGACAGGGAGAAAATAATTTTATCAGTATGGAAGAGGAACCGGATCTCTCCTACGAGGTTCCAGTAAGCACTCCGGGGATATTGGTGAACCAGCTGGGATATATGACTACCAGCTCTAAGATGGCTATTTTTAAGGGAGAAGAAATTCCAGAGGTGTTTTATGTTATTGACGCTGAAAGCGGGAAGAATGTTTACACAGGCACTCTGGAGAATAAAGGATATAATCAGGAACTGGATGAATATAATAGTTATGGAGATTTTACAGCGCTTCAGACATCCGGAACCTACTACATAGAAGCGCCTGTTTTAGGCAGATCTTATACATTTTTCATTGGTGACCAGGTTTATGACGAGGTATTTAAGGAGGCATGTAAGCAATATTATTACAATCGCTGTGGAATGACGCTGACGGAAGAATACGTAGGCACAGGTGCGCATAATGCCTGCCATACCGGTAAGACTGTTTTACAGGAGGATATTTCAATCAGTATTGATGTGACTGGCGGTTGGCATCAGGATGAAAAGGGGCAGAAGGATGTAGTGACGGCGGCAAAGACTATGTCCACATTGTTGCTTTCTTATGAATTATATGAGAATGTTTTTCAGGATGATACAGGAATTCCTGAAAGTGGAAATGGTGTGCCTGATCTTTTGGATGAGGTTAAGTATGAGGTAGAATGGCTACTGAAAATGCAGGATCAGCAGACCGGGGCAGTATATGCAGGGGTGACAATTTATGCACCAAACAATAATGTACCCGGAAAAACAGCAGACATTTATGTGCAACCGGCATCCTGTGAAGCAGAAAGAGCATTTGCTATGGCGCTTGCTAAATTTAGTTATCTATATCAAAATTATGATACCCAATATGCAACCACTTGCCTTAAGGCAGCAGACCGGGCGTGGAAATATGCACAGCTCCATGAGATGGAGGAAACTGACACAGAAGAAAAGTTGAAATTTGCAGCGGCAACGGAATTATATCGTGCTGCAGGACAGCAAAGCTACCATAAGTTCATTAAAGAATATTTGAATACTGGTCAGTATCTGACAGAGCAGGATGAAGTTGATCTATTGGGCTGTGTTACCTATATTTCTACCAAACATGCAGTCGATTTAGAGCTGTGTGAGCAGATTATGGAAATGTTGATGGCACAGGCGGAAACAATTTCTGATGATGCAAGGTCAAATATTTATCTTACTTCAGGAAATGGGGAACAGGATAATAATGAGCTGTTGCTTCAGATGATGTATCTGACAGTGGTAAACCATATTATTGCCAACCACGAATATGAAACAGTGATTGAAAACCATCTGCACTACTTTTTGGGGAGAAATGCTAAGGCAATCAGTTATCTTAACAATGCAGGTGATTATACTTATGAAGCTATGAATGAAAGTATGGGAATTATGAAGCAATTTGAGGCAGACAGCAAGCTGGTTTTTATGTTAAGCGAGATAACCAATACCTTGAACAGGTAGAAGGCATTTTTTGCAATATTAGAGGCATGTTATTCCCTTTAATAATGAAAAATGCGGTTGTAGAATTTAGAAAAAAGATTGGAAAGGTCAGGACAGGAAAGAATGAAGATTGTAGTTTTAGCAGGGGGAATCAGTACCGAGAGAGATGTGTCTTTAAGTTCTGGTGCTATGATATATAGAGCTTTAAAAAGAAATGGTCATCAGGCAGTTCTTTTAGATGTTTACTTGGGATATACGGGGGAAGATGCAGATAGTGTTTTTGAAAAGAATGAGGATTGGGCAAAAGAAATGGGAAGCATTTCCGAAAAAAATCCTGATATTGAGCAGGTAAAGGCGATGCGTCCAGATGGAGATAAAAACTTTTTCGGTCCCAATGTGATTTCTATCTGTCAGTCTGCGGATGTGGTCTTTATGGCTCTGCACGGAGAGAACGGAGAAAACGGAAAAATACAGGCATGCTTTGATTTGATGGGAATTACTTATACAGGCACCGATTATGCAAGTTCTGCCCTGTGCATGGATAAGGGACTATCTAAGGACATGTTTGCCTGCTATGGAATTCCCACACCAGCAGGGATCAGACTGAGAAAGGGACAAAATCAGGAAAAGCAGGTTTCGTTCCCCTGTATTGTAAAGGCGTGCTGTGGCGGTTCCAGCGTGGGAGTCAGTATTGCAAATAAGGAAGAAGAATATGAGGATGCTTTGAAAGAAGCCTTTCGGTATGATGATGAAGTGATTGTAGAGCAGTACATAAAGGGAAGGGAATTTTCTGTAGGAGTTATGGATGGAAAGGCGCTTCCTGTGATAGAAATTGCGCCATTGCAGGGATTTTATGATTATAAAAACAAGTATCAGGCAGGCTCTACGGTGGAAACCTGTCCTGCACAGTTGTCTGAGGAAAAGACAAGGGAAATGCAGGGATATGCAGAGACAGCATTTCAGGCACTTCGTCTGAAAAATTATGCTAGAATGGACTTTATGATGAGCGAAAATGGTGATATCTATTGTCTGGAGGCGAATACATTGCCGGGAATGACACCTACTTCACTACTTCCTCAAGAGGCAGCAGCAGAAGGGGTCAGCTTTGAACAGCTGTGTGAAAAAATCATACAGGCAGCGATGAAATAGAAGAATGTGAGGATATGCACATGAAGAATATGACAGTTCAAAATATTGCCTTTGCCTGTAAGGGGACACTTAGTGGGAATGAGAAAAGTGGAAGGGAAGCATCCTGTGTGGTCATTGATTCCAGAAAAATGGAAGAGGACGGTATTTTTATTGCAACTAAGGGGGAACGTGTGGACGGGCACGACTTCATTGCGCAGGTAGCGGAGAAAGGAGCTCTTGCAGTGGTATGTGAAAAAGTGCCTGAAAACTGCAAAGTTCCCTATATCTTGGTAAAGGATAGCTTTAAAGCACTCTGTGATATTGCTGAATTTTACAGAAAGCAGCTGACAATCCCTGTGGTGGGAATTACAGGAAGTGTTGGGAAGACCAGCACCAAGGAAATGATTGCAAGCGTGCTTTCAGAAGGTTTTAAGGTGTTGAAGACAGAAGGAAACTTTAATAATGAAATCGGGCTTCCCCTTACAGTGCTTCGAATCAGACCGGAGCATGAGGTGGCAGTGCTGGAAATGGGAATCAGTGATTTTGGAGAAATGCATCGATTAAGCCAGATTGCCAGACCAGATATTTGCGTGATGACCAATATCGGGCAGTGTCATCTGGAAAATCTGGGAACCAGAGAAGGAATCTTAAAAGCCAAATCAGAAATTTTCGATTTTATGAATCCGGAAGGTCACATCCTTGTAAATGGGGATGATGATATGCTGTGTAAGGTGAAGGCAAAGGGAAATAGCAGGCTGCTGCACTTTGGATTAAATCCGTCAAATGAAATCTTTGCCTCTGGTGTGATGAATAAGGGGCTCCTTGGTTCAGAAGCGGTGGTACACATGGATTTGGAAGTGTTTCCTATTGAAATTCCTCTTCCGGGAGGACACATGGTATATAATGCGTTGGCGGCAGCAACAGTGGGAAGCTGTCTTGGGCTTTCCAGAGAACAGATTCAGAAGGGGATTGCCGCTGTATCGGCAGTGGGTGGCAGAAGCCATGTGATTTCTCTTTCTCAATACACTGTGATTGATGACTGCTATAATGCCAATCCGGTTTCCATGAAAGCAGCGATTGATCTGCTTGATATGGCAATTGGGAGAAAAGTAGCAGTGCTTGGAGATATGTTTGAGCTGGGAGAGCATGAAAATGAAATGCATGGAGAAGTTGGCGCTTATGCAGCACAAAAAGGTATCGATGTAATTGTCTGCGTAGGTAAGCTTTCAAGCCATATGTACGAAGCGGCTAAGCAACAAAGTGGAAAAGCATATTACTTTGAAACCAGGGATGAAATGATACAGGAACTTGCGGGAATATTACAGCCCGGTGACAGTATTTTAGTAAAAGCGTCTCATGGAATGCAGTTTGAAAAAGTAGTGGAATATCTCATGCAATAAAGGAGCAGTTCTACCTTTATGTGACCAGACCTTCCTGCCGAGTGTCTTTTTAGGGGCTTTTGACAGTCTTTCGATGGATTTGTAGAAACAGTTGGCACAAAAATACTGCTGCCCGGATGGTCTGTTTGAAGAAGCCATAGCGTGTAAAGCGCTAGAGCCTATAAAATATTTTGGAAAAATCTAAAAAATCAGTTTTAGAAACGATATAAACAGCCCGATTTAAAAACTCGCTAACGCTCAAACAGTTAAATCGGGCTGTACGTTTTCTA